>JBCCNG010000364.1:0-5099 GCA_039025955.1 Cyanobacteria bacterium P01_C01_bin.72
ACAAGAATATTAAGTTTTCAGCCTAATTTAAGATTTTTGAGCATTTCTAAATATATTGCTTATTTTATAGTTTAAAGTTATATTTTTGCAGTTATTATTTGCTTAATGAATAAAGATTTAATAAAAAATATCTATCAAGGTTTTTAATTTATAGTTGATCATAATTACATTAATTAGCACCTATTGCTGCTTAGAGTATACAAATTATAAACATATTTTAATTTACGGTTTTTTAAGAAAAAACAATATTTGTTAATCAGTTTTAGTTATGCATTGGAAACGTCTTTGGTTAGTTGTGGTTGTGTTTGCTCTCTGGTCTTGCGATCGCCAGGAGGAAGTTAAGATTAGAAAGTTGAGTATCGGCGTAGTGAGCTATGGTCAAAACGATAAATCTCTGCGGCAATATGGTGAGTTTCAGAAATACTTAGGGACACAGCAAAATAGCTTAATTGAGCTTGAGCCTGCCTACAATGAAGTACGAGCTTTAGAACAGATTGCTAACAAAAAGTGGGACATGGTTTTTGCTCCCCCTGGGCTAGCGGCGATCGCCATTTCACAGCATAATTATGAACCCCTAGTTCCCTTGGAAGGCAGAGATAAAAATCGTTCGATTATTGTGGTTAAGCAAGATTCAACAGCCCAAGAACTGCCCGATTTGGGAGGACAAACTCTTGCTTTGGGTCAAAAAGGTTCAGCAGCAGGGTATTATCTACCGATCTATAACCTGTATGGATTGAACTTCCAAGAGGTTGTGTATGCTCCCACGCCTCAAAGTGTTCTACAGTTTTTAAGCGAAGAAAAAGTAGCGGTAGGCGCGTTATCTTTGGGGGACTTTAATCTGCTCAAAAGAGACTATCCGCCCAATCAGTTTAAGGTAATTTATCTCGATCAGCATAACGTACCACCTGGAGCAATTATTATTAGCGATCGCCTGGAGCGAAATCAGCAAGAACAACTCTCCCAAGTCTTAAAAGAAACACCTTCTTTTATCTCCTCTGCTGCTGGCTATCTGCCTAACGAACCACTGCCAGACTATACTTACCTAACCAAAGTTATTAAAAGAGTACAGGAAGTTCTAGAAGAGTCTCCTATGGTATTGCAGAAGTAGAACAGGTTGCTGGTTGTTGTAATTAATTTCCTCTCCCCCAGAGTATTCTTTAGATCGGAATATAAACCCTATTTTTAGCGCGGGTTAAAGCAGTGTAGAGCATTTTCTGGAGGTCAGGACAACCCTGCATATCTTCTGTGTCCAGAAAAACATAATCTATACTCGAACCCTGTGCCTTATGTACCGTAAGGCTGTAGGCGTAGGTCACATCATCAAAAGTCCTCGATAAATCAAAATACTTGTTCCACTGTTTCTTCGCCACATAATCTTGGAGCATTTCCTGACGCAGTCTTGACCCCTGTTCAGTCAAAACCGACAAATTGACCTCAAACCCAGCATCAGTTTTGACGGGGACAGAACGATATTGATAGGCAATTTTATCAAAGGATAGCTGTTTAATTGTCGGCTGGTCGATTACCGAACACTCCTCCGAATTATTAATCAGTATCCCCCACTTATTTTTACCCTTTTGTCCTGGACGAATGCGGAATAAAGGTTTCCTGGCGATTAGCCGATCTCCTGGCACAAATACGGGTGCTTCTTTCCCCCATAAACGAGATCGCACGTAGCGATTAGCATTTCCCGCCGTCTTATTACGCCACACCAACAGTCGGGCAAAGTCTGGGTTTACCTTACAGTCATCAGCTTGAAAAAACTCTGTTACCGTTTCCAGCCATTCTTGGCGGGGCTGACAGATAATTGTCTGATCTTCACTAGTTGCAAAAGGATATATCCTGCGGCTAAACTGCTTTTGACTACGAATCTGTTCAGCAACGACAGCTATTGCCCCTTCATAGCGCACGACCTGATCTAGAGTAGCAGTATCGTCAATAGCCTCAGAAATAGCCACCATAGGCTGTTTTTCCTTAACTGGAGGAAGCTGCGCCTCATCGCCGACAAAAATCACCTTAGTCTCAATTGTAGTAGCGATCGCTTGAACAATTTCTTCAAAGTTACTGCGGTTGATCATCGAAAACTCATCGACGATCATCACGTCATAATCATCAAATTCCGCGTTACCAGAAGAAGTAAATTCCTCCTCCCCAGTTTCTTCATTTAGTTCTGGCTGTTGACCCAACAGTTGAGCCACAGTTTTCACATCAATATTGATCCCGACAGAAGCACCCACCTGGGTCAAACTTTTTGCCGCTTTATTAGTTGGTGCAGCAATAACAAATTCAAAACCGCAATCATCCAACCACTCAATCAGATGACAGATCAAAAAACTCTTACCTGTCCCTGCATAACCACTCAGACGAAAAAGACGGCGATCGCTATGTAAGAACGACTTCAATTTCGCCAGTGCTGCTTGCTGCGCCTCCGTAAGCTGATTACTCGCTGATTTTACCGTCTTCGCCATCTCTACTTCATCAATGAACAATTAATACAATCAACAATCAACAATCAACTCCCTAATTCCCCAAGTTGTCAACTAACAGAAGGCTCAGACAGATGATTATCTGAAGTCGAACTATTCTTTTTCAAAGCTGCCTTAACCAAGCCTAAAAATAGCGGATGAGGATTATTGGGGCGAGAGCGAAACTCAGGATGAAACTGCGTCGCAATAAAGAAAGGATGATCGGGCATCTCAATAATCTCCACCAAGCGCCCATCAGGAGACGTACCGCTGATTTGATAATCCGTCTCTAGCAACAGGCTACGATAGGCATTATTAAACTCGTAACGATGGCGATGACGCTCATAAATTACTTCATCCTGATAGAGGGAATATGCCAGAGTATCGGGCTGCAAACGACAAGGATAAGTCCCTAAACGCATTGTTCCCCCCAGATCAATTACATCCTGCTGTTCGGGCAAAATATTAATCACGGGGTTGGCGGTTTCTGGATCAAATTCGGCACTATTAGCATCTCCCAGTTGAGCGACATTGCGCGCCCACTCGATCGCACAGCACTGCATCCCCAAACATAGACCCAGGAAAGGCAAACCAGTTGAACGAGCATATTTAATCGCTGCAACCTTACCATCTACACCCCTAATACCAAAGCCCCCAGGAACAATAACTCCTCCCACGTCATGAAGATATTTCTCTGCTCCGTGAGTCTCAATATCTTCGGCGCTTACCCAGCGGAGATTGACTTCACAGTTAGCCTCAATTGCCCCATGTCCCAAGGCTTCTACTACCGACAGGTAGGCATCACTAAGCTGAATATATTTACCCACAATCGCCACGTCAATTTTGGTGCGGGGAGAATTCATTTTGATCACTAAATTGCGCCAATTTTGCAGATCTGGCTGGCGCTGTTCTAGCTGCAACAATTCTAGAGTGCGTTGGGCTAATCCTTCCTGTTCTAAAATTAAGGGCACTTCATAAATGGTGCTAGCATCAAGGCAAGTAACGACAGAATTAACTTCGACATCACAAAATTCAGCAATTTTCTCCTTGATTCCAGGAAACAAACGGCGATCGCTACGACAAACCAAGACATCAGGCTGAATCCCAATCGAACGCAACTCCTTTACCGAATGCTGAGTTGGTTTGGTTTTCATTTCCCCTGCCGCCGTAATCCAGGGAATCAAGGTAACATGCATGTAAATAGCATTATTTCTGCCCACATCTTTACGAAACTGACGAATCGCCTCCATAAAGGGCAGAGATTCAATATCCCCTACCGTCCCGCCAATTTCGGTCAGCACCACGTCTGAACCAGTATTGTTAGCAACTCGATGAATTCTTTCTTTGATTTCGTTGGTAATGTGAGGGATTACCTGAACGGTACCTCCTTCATAATCGCCTCTTCTTTCTTTGTTAATCACTGACTGATAAATTGAACCAGTAGTGACGCTGTTGAGACGGGACATAGAAGTATCGGTAAATCGTTCATAATGCCCCAAATCGAGGTCAGTTTCCGCCCCGTCGTCAGTAACAAAAACTTCACCGTGTTGGTAGGGACTCATCGTCCCTGGATCGACATTAATATAGGGATCAAGTTTCAAAATTGAAACAGAATAGTCTCGCGATTTTAGCAACCGTCCCAAACTAGCCGCGACGATTCCCTTACCGATACTTGAGACTACCCCACCAGTAATAAATACAAATTTAGTCATTAGTTTCTAGTTTTTAGTTTTTAGTCATTAATTTTTAGTCGCACAAGCCTTTGGCTTATAAGTCGTCATCTAAAAATAAATAACCCTATCTGTAAAGATTTAGCTCAATCACTGTCCCAACTGTGAGCCAGATAATCGCGAATTTCATAAAAATCATTCCAGGGAATGTATGACTTATGTTCCTGATCCAGATATTGTTTCAGGCGATCGCGAGCAAATACCAAATCTGCGGCTAAAGCCATGTTAATATCTGTTACAGAATCGCCAATAGCAATCGTTTCTGACGCTGGATGTTTCTCCATGGCGATCGCCTTGGCGACAAATTCCTGATCGCTCGAAATATGAGAATAAGGACGCAAAAAATCTCCTGTCGTCTCAACCTGACCAGCATAAATCGCTTCAACTCCCGTTAACAACTGCTGACGCTCTAATACGGCCTGAACCATTGCCGTTAACCCTCCAGAAATAACGATAAAAGGAACAGCAGCATGATTAAGGAAATCTATAAATTCCTTGAGTCCAGGACGCACTGGCTGCTCGGCAATAAACTCAATCATGGCGGAATAATTATGAGCAGGTATTGCCCCTAAAGTCTTGCTAATTCCATCTTTGAGGGTAAGTTCGCGACGAAAAATAGCGGGTAAAAGTTGAGCTGCGGTTTCGGGAGCAAATCTTTCCAAGACGCTGACAAAAGTATCTTGGGTGGTAATTGTGCCATCAAAATCACAGAAAACAACTCGGGAAGATTTCATTATTATTAAGGGAGTAATGAGATAAGTTTAGTTTAATATTTGCTCAGTAAGGGAAGACAATCTCAAAATTGCGAGCTAGTCTTTGGCACTCAAGTTTATGTGCCGTAGTAGCAGTAGTATATTTTGTTGAAACATGTTGCTAAAACGTTAGCAAATTCTGTAAAACAAAA
>JBCCNG010000365.1:0-5086 GCA_039025955.1 Cyanobacteria bacterium P01_C01_bin.72
CCATAGCTCAAAACTATAAATTTGAAACTTGTTTGTGTTTAATTAGAAACCTCTGCCATTTCAATTGTTTGATTGTCAATATCCTTAACCAAGAAATTTAGAGGTTCGTCACGGCGAATCTTATACTTTAACCTTCTTGACTGCACTCGCAACAACAAAGCTTCTAAACAATCACGATCAAAACAAACATGACGTTGACGCTCTTTATAACCGCCGCTAGCCCCGCCAATAATGTGTAGTTGAGTATTTTTTCTTAGCTGATACCACAGCCCATCAGCACCACTAAGGGTAGAAGTACCAGGAGTTGCCGACATATACAGGGGGTCTAGTCCTCCTGCGCCCATTGCCTGTTCATAATTATAGTAGTAGTGTAGCGGGACATCTGCGGCAGGTAAGTCTAGCAGTCCTTCATAAAAACGCTGGGCATTTTGTAAGTCTGACACCATGACAGTATAGACCTTGGGGGCGCTGCTGAGAAACATCCACATTGCTCCTGCGTAAGCTACCAAAAGCATTACCATTATGCCCTGAGTTGAAAATAAGCTGTCTAGGGCAATAGGGGGAAGAAACGCGCCTAAATAATTAATGGCGATTATATGCGAGAAAATAGTATTAGCCATCATTTTTCAGTCAATAAAGTCAATAATTTTAAAATAGATTTTGTTTTTTGCGTCTGGCGTAAATTAGCAGTAAGAATTTATACAAGTTAATTTTATTGAATAATCAATTGTCTATTGTTCAATTGCTACTGAGTCAAACCATGCTGGAGAGCGAAGCGTACTAACTCGGTACGACTATTTGTCCCAGTTTTGCCAAACAGACGACTAACATACTTCTCGACGTTGCGGACACTGGTATTCAATTCGCGAGCGATTTCTTTATTCATTAATCCCTGAGCAACAAGATCCAAAACGCTTTGCTCTCTAGGGGTTAGATCGATTTTGATTGGTGGGGGAGTCACAGCAATACCTCCCGCTGTTCCTAGCTTGTCATCTAGCTTGGCTTTGATCTCAACCAATTCTTTGGTAATTTTCTCTAACTCGGCACCGCTATCCCCGCCGCTGGTTGTAGTCGGCACTTTAGACAGTAAATTTTTAACTATCGCTTCTAACTCATCAGGGTCGAAAGGCTTGGATAAATAGGCATCACAGCCTGCTTCATAGCCCTGAATGCGATCGCTTGTCATCCCTCTAGCAGTCAGAAAAACTACGGGAATAGAACGATAGCGAGGATCTTCGCGTAACTTAGCTAAAAACTGATAACCGTTGACTTCTGGCATCATAATGTCGGAAATAATCAGATCAGGAGTCTGAGATTCAATATTTTGCCAGGCTTCGTCAGCATTACTAGCGGTGGTAACATTCCAGCCGTCATTATCTTCTAGATATGCCTGTACCGATTCTCTAATTCCAGGCTCGTCGTCTACTAATAATAGTTGTTTGTTTTCTGACATAAGATCGATCAAGTTACGATACAGGCTACTAGCGCGAAAGTTACGTATATTTTAAGGTTAACTTAACTAGATTTGGCGATCGCAATTTTTGCCTTCTACAATTCCTAGTAAACTAACCAATTAGTTGTTAATAACCACAAGAGATAATTAACTATTCCTATCATAAGACCTATAAGCAAAATTAGAGTATAGACAACAATTCCCCACCAGAATTGGCGGGGAACTAATCTTGTTTGTTGTTAATTCTCTAAACTAACTAACTTATTAACTGAGCTTGATTTATTGAGCTTGAATTGAGTTTAGCTTAGCTTTAACTTGTTCTACAACATTGTCTGGCAGAGGAATATAGCCTAATTCTTCCGCAAAATCTTGTCCATCTGTCAGCGACCAGTTAACTACATCCTTAAAAGCCTGAAGTTTTTGAGGGTCGTCGTAATTTTCGTATGCTAACAACCAAGTATAAGTTACGACAGGATAAGAATTTTCTCCTTCAGGATCGGTAACAAATGCTCTTAAGTTTTCAGGTAAGGTTGCCGCACCTAAAGCATCAGCCGCCGCTTCCCCAGAAGGAGCAACGTAGTTACCAGCCTTATTTTCTAAAGTTGCCGTGAAAATATCAGGCTGTTGTTTAGCATAGCCATACTCAATGTAACCCAGAGAACCTTCAGTCTGGAGAATCTGTGCTGTTACCCCTTCATTTCCTTTTGCACCAACGCCAGTAGGCCACTCAACAGTTTTACCACTGCCTACTTTTTCGCCCCACTCGGGACTAACTGCTTCCAAGTGCTTCGTGAACACTCCAGTTGTACCACTGCCGTCAGAACGATAAACCACGGTAATATCACTATTTGGTAGATTAGCATCAGGATTAGCAGCAGCGAGCGCGGGATCGTTCCACTTGGTAATCTTACCGAGCAAAATGTCTAGATAAACCTGGCGAGAAAGCTTTAACTCAGGTACATCTGGCAAATTATATGCCAAGACAATACTCCCCGCTGTCATGGGTAACAAAGCCACTCCTCTTTCTACCGCAGCAATTTCCTCATCTTTCATCGCCACGTCACTAGCGCCGAAGTCTACTGTACCTTGAGTAAACTGTTCGACCCCAGCACCACTACCAACGGATTGATAAGAAACTTGAACGTTGGGATTCTCCTTGTTGTATTCCGAAAACCATCTCTGATAAAGAGGCGCAGGAAAACTTGCTCCAGCACCTGCCAAAGATACTGATTTTCCGCCGCCACCCGTCTGAGTCTGATCACCGCCGCCACCGCAGGCAGTAAGACCTAGAGTTAGAGCGATAATAGGAGCAAACAAAGCTTTACGTTTAAAAGAAACTGTCAAAACCATATATATTGATTTGGTTAATTACTTGATAAGTGAACCGAATTTAACAGCATAGTTGCCAAAAGAAATTGATCAACCTTTACTTTTTGTTGCCGTCGCTACATCAACTTAGCTCTTTTTGTTTACTTAGAAAACAAGATAAGGTTAACAAAAAGTTAATGAGAGATGATTACGCAAAAAAAAGCAAGGTCATTAACCTTGCTTTCGATGAACACGAATATAATCTACGTGCTTGAATTCAAATCTTAGAAGCGGAAAGTAGTACGAAGCGCACCAACGAAGATAGTATCGTTATCAGTGTCGCTATTAGGATTGAATACGGCGAAGACACCAGGAGTGATCGCAATGCTGTCATTAAGAGGAAACTTGTAAATTACTTCAGCAATGTAAGACTGATCTGTATCTTCCTCGAAACCCTCATCTTGTGTAGTAAATTGAGGAATTTGCCCTCCTCCTACGCCAAGTACAGCGCCTTCTTTACCAATGTCGAGGATAGCAAGGTTTGCACCCCAAGTCCAAACATCACCACTAGGATTATCGCCATCAACAATCCCTTCGACATCAGCATAACCGCCCCAGCCACCAACAACGATTCTTTCGCCAAAGCTGTAGTTAACACCAGCACCGATTCGGTTGGCAGCAACGTCTACGCCCGCGCCAAATGGGGTGTCATCTGAGTTATCAGTACCAGTACCACCAGTTATCTGAACATCACCAGCACTCTGATAGCTGCGAACATAAGTAGCAGACACTTCCAGATTATCAATGGGATTGACGACAATCTGACCAGCAGCACTGAATGAACCGTTGAATAGACCTTCGCCTTCACTAGGATCGCTAGCATCATCAGCCAGATATAGCGCGTTGACTGCAACTCTATCTTCGATAACGTCTATGTTAACACCAACACCAGTACCTTCTGTTCCTCTTAAAACCACTGGATCACGACGATTGAAGCGAGATAAGAAACCAGTACTACCACCATCTAATACAGGATTGCTAACTGCGAGGATATCATCAAGATCTAAACCTTGACCTCCAACCCAGACGCGAATTTTGTCGTTGAAGGGGAAGCGATAGTGCAAGTCAGATATTGAGACATCACTACCAGTATCAAATCCTAAACGAGTAGAATCAGTACCAGTCACATCATCATCGATGTTTTCAAAATTACCCTGTTGAATTCTAGTTCTTAGTCTATCTTTGCCGAAGAAACTAGTGTCGAAGTTCAAACGAACACGACTAGAGAAAGTAGTTTGATCATCTAAATCATTGCCACTTCCATCAGCAAATTCACCAAAGGCATCTGCAAGAGCAAAGATTACTTCACCTTTTAGTTGAGTAGTGGTAGAAAACTGACTATCTTCTAGTACCGCAGTGCGACTTTCAATTTCGTCAACTCTACCGCCGATAGTAGCTAGTTCTGCTTCAAATTCTTGAGTTAGACGCTCCATTGTTTCTAGCTGATCTGGGTCGATACCGCCGCTAGTACTAGCAATCAAACGCTCAATTTGGTTCAAGCAGGAGTTTAAACCAGCAGCAAACTCGTAACGAGTTAGGGGTTGATTACCACGGTAGGTCTGGTTGGGAAAACCTGAGATACAACCATAACGATCTACTAAGCTACGTAATGCTTCATAAGCCCAGTCAGTAGGGGAAACGTCACGTAACTGGTTAACGTTTGTTACCTGAGACTGATCTACGTTGAGCTGCTGGTAGTTATTGATTTGTTCTAAAGTCTGATTAACTGTTTGTGCCGATGCACCGTTTGCTGTGAATAAAGTCGCTGCAAACAGAACAGGAGCAGCTTTAGCTGCCTGCAAAAATAAACGATTCATATGTATCCTCACACACCTAAAAATATAAACAGACCACAATACTGTAGTCTTTTTTACTGTTAAACTTCGCTATTGATGGTAGCCATCCTAGCTAATTACCTGCCCAGTATAATCAACCCTTAGATGGATTATTTTTGAGCCGTGACATTTTGTTGATCGCACACCACCAAGAATAGATTTCCATAATTTCACTTAATCGCCACTATTAAATCACAGCCTAAAAGCCTCTTGAGAAGGCAGTTATTGGAATTGAACAGCAGTATTAATAACGGAATCTAAAGTCAATTAGTAACAAGCCTAATATCAGGCTCACTCTTCCAGACGTTCTCTTGGTTAGAAGCTTTTTTGACAGTTCAAAAAAGCGCGATCTAGCATACAAGAATCAATATTAGATAAGGAACTTAATCAAGCAGTTAAAGTAAAGTAAAATTATGGTTAAGTCTTTGCC
>JBCCNG010000366.1:0-5083 GCA_039025955.1 Cyanobacteria bacterium P01_C01_bin.72
AAAAGACTTCTAGTACCTACAGGCGAGATCGGCAAGATTACCTTTCCTATTACGATAGTCAATCAATCGCGATCGTCAATCAAGTCTTTGCCAGAGATTTCCAAGCTTTTAATTATCAACTAATCGAGGTTTAAATGTCTTGATCACTAGCAATTTTGCCATGATTAAATTGCCGCAAAGCGATCGCTTGCTTTAATCAGAGAATCTTTAATTCCTGGCTCAGAGACGGAATGCCCCGCATCGTCAATCACAATAAATTCTGCCGACTGCCAAGCCTGATGTAGCTCCCAAGCACTAATCATGGGACACACCACATCATAGCGTCCCTGAACAATCACCCCTGGTAGATGACTAATGCGATCAATGTTAGCTAGTAGCTGATTCTCTTGCTCGAAAAATCCCCCGTTCACAAAATAGTGACATTCAATCCGCGCAAAAGCCTCGGCAAATTCCGCCTGACCAAAACGCTGCCGACTTACAGGGGAAGGAATTAGCTTACTGGTGCTGGCTTCCCAAACCGACCAGGCGCGAGCCGCTCCTAAACGGACTTCTCGATCTTCACTGGTTAATCTTTGATAAAAAGCCGTGAGTAAATCCCCGCGCTCCTCCACAGGAATAGGCTTAAGATACTCCTGCCAAGCATCAGGATAAATATGATTTGCCCCCTCCTGATAAAACCAACGAATTTCGGCTGGACGAAGCATAAAGATACCCCGTAAAATCAAGCCCTTACAGCGTTCTGGATGAGTCTGAGCATAGGCTAAAGCCAGAGTGCTGCCCCAACTGCCCCCAAAGACAACCCAACGGTCAATCTGCAATTTTTCTCGAAGCTGCTCAATATCCCCAACCAAATCCCAGGTAGTATTTTCGCGTAATTCTGCATAGGGTGTACTTTGCCCACAACCCCGCTGGTCAAATATCACAATCCGCCACAGTTGAGGATCAAAATACTGACGATACATCGGCGTAATGCCACCACCAGGGCCACCATGGAGAAAAATCACGGGCTTTCCTTGAGGGTTGCCCGACTCTTCATAGTGAATAGTATGTAGCTCGGAAACTTTGAGTTTACCCTGGTTATAAGGTTCAATCGGCGGATATAAATCTCTCATTAGTTGATGATTAGTAGCTTGCTCTAATTTTACTTCCTTCTCTCAACCGCCAAAAGGTTGGGGCAGAGATTAAAAGCGATCGCCAGTAAGATTTAACAGACTGCTTTTTTTAAACCAATTCGAGCCAACAAGACCGATAGCCCCAGAGAAACTAGCAACAGAATTAACCAGCCGATTAGCTTAATTGCCAGTATTTGTGTCCAGGAAAAAACTTGCTCGCCCCAGATGGAGCTACCGAGAGAGAGAAAAACTAGGCGAAGTGTACCGTTAAGACAGAAGATTCCCAGGCCGTATTGAGAGATGGTTTTAATTACCTGAACTAGCCACGGGGGAAATTGCTCTGCTCTCAGATGGCTAAAGCAGCAGAAAATAATCGGTACTGACAGCAGTGAGGATGGAGTTAAATAGTCAAAAGGAGCGATCGCCTGCTCGGTAAGCCAGCTAAGAAGCTGATAGTCATGGATAAATAGACCTCCTAAAGCGAGGATGAGGCAAATTTTGACAGGGAGGGGCATTTGAGCCGCAACTGTCTGAATCTGAGTTAAATTACGGGCAAAATAGATGCCCAGGGTGATATACGCCAGCCAGTAGATAAATAAAGGACGGTCGAGCATTTGCAGATAGCTGATTAACGAGGGGAGAGCTGTCTGCTGTAAGGCGGCATAGATAATGATGCCCATAACTATCTGCCAGATAAATCCACTTATAAGGCTTATTTTGTCCGTTAATTGACGTAAATAAAAAAATAGCGGCAATAGCTGTAGCAGCGCCAGTAAGTAGTATGAACCCGTAAATATTTCTCCTGTAGCGGCGGCTTGGAAGATGTCAGTGAGAGAGTTTCCCTTAGCTAAATTGAGCAATATCCCCACGCTAAACCAAACTGCTAGGGGATACAGCAGGCGGGGTAAACGTTTATGCAGCAGCAATCCTAGAGACTTACTGGGCTGTTTACTCTCGCTTCGTTCATAAAGAAAAAAAGAGATGGTAAAAAATAGCGGCACACAAAAACGTAGGGGAGAAAAGGCAATTTCCAGGGGGGAGATCAAAGCGGCGTAGGTTTCTCCTGGCACAAAAATACCGTGAAAGGATACTACGGCAATTATGCTGACTGCCTTAAAGAGATCAATAAAAAATAAGTGGCGGTTGGGATTGAGCTGCGGTTGCTTGAGCCTCATTACTTTCTCCCGAGAGAATGAGCTAGTTTCAGCACCAGACGAGAGCTTCTACCCTGAGAAAATAGGTGTAGCGCCGTTAAATAAACCAGGATTAATATTCCTACCTGTAAAAACACTCCATACCATTCAGGGGCGGGAATTCGAGTGGCGATCGAGATCGCCAGACAGATAGCTAAAGTACAAGGGACTACAGGCTTGATTAGAGTTGTTAAACTCCAGTGGGCAGTACGGCTGAGTACCCAGAAAAAGATTATGCTGCCTAATACTCCCAAGGAAAGAGAAACGGCGATCGCTACTCCGTTAAGTCCCCCTCGTCTGACCCCAATGATAAAGGCGGGAATTGCTAGAGGAACTAAAACCCAATTAACAGCAGCATTGATACCAGGGCGATCTATGGCGTTGAGTGCCGTACCCAAAATATACATAAAGCCACGGGCATAGGCATAAACTAAAACAATCTGAAACAGCACTACCGCAGGAGTCCACTCCTGACCGTATACCAGGGGAATTAGCTGGGGAGAAATTAGATAGCCGATGCCGTAGAGCAGAGTATACACTACCCCATACAGTTCCAAAGATTTAACTAGATAAAGTAATTTGCGATCGTGGTCTTTTTGAGACAACACAGAAAAGTTAACCTGATTGATCTTAGAAAGGGCAAACAGTGGCAGCATCGCCAGTTGATAAGCCAGGTTGTAATAGCCCAGGGCTTTTGTTCCCAGCCAGCGACCGATGATAAAGTTATCACCATTGGTATTGAGATAAAGAGCTAGGTTAACGTTGATAATTTGGGTGATGTAGTTCTTTACCTCGGCTACTGCTACCGCATCGGGGATTAAATAATATTTAAAAGGATATCTACTAAACCAGCGTTTCCCCAGAGAATCAACCACCGCCATGGCGACTTCCGAGATGGCAAACGACCAAACCCCCAAACCACAGGCTGCCGCAATCAGAATGCTGCTAAAACGAGTTACCCCCGCCAGTCCTTCAGAAATTGCCAGGGCGCGAAACTTCATCTGTCGCTGTAATACCGCCCCGTGTGAACCAGCCCCCGCACCCACGAGAAACACAAAAGCAGTACAGGCAGTGAGAGGAAACACCAAGGGTTCAGCAAAAAACTGCGCTAGAGGGTAGCCTACTAGGGTTTGCACGACAAACATCAGAACAGAGATATTGATGGTCAGACTATAAACCGCATTAACCACCTTGACATCATCTAAACCCCGCTGAATTAATACCGTGGCGGTAGCCTTATCCCGAAACTCCATCGACAGACGAGTGACAATTAGCACCATTGCCCAAATGCCAAAATCTTCAGGGGACAGCAACCGTGCCAAAAACACCTGGGCGACTAGCTGGGCAACCCGCTCCACCGCAAAGCCCGCCGTGACCCAAAAACTACTTTTGGCTATTTCTTTGGTACTTGTTTCTGGCATTTACTTTGTGATACTGCTAAAGGTGTAATGAATAACCAAAGTTCATCATATGCAGAGCGGTTATCCGAAGGTGTACCCTTTAGGGATCCTTTAGGGCACTGTATCGTTAATTTGCCATTTTTTTGGGTAACACGATTATTTTTCTGGGGTAGAGGCACAATCTTTGGTTGATTTAGCAATTTCAACTGAATTGCACACATGTCAATATCTTGTCATTTACCGAATTAAACCTCAGTAAATGAAAAATCTACTAAAGCCATTCACTAATAGAGTTTCGGAAGTTATGGGTAAAGCATAGATTTAACGTCACTTCGTTCCTGAAGGCAGAAGACGCTTCGCTACAAAGTTAGAGGGCATAAAAGCGATTCGGTTCAACCCATGTAGAATATCCTTCAAACTTATCCCTTTGGGGTTAAAATCCCCATCGTCCACAGGTTGTTTTGGTTCGGTTGGGGTCGAAATCACCATCCGAACTATTGCCCTCAAGCGCATTGCGCGTGATGCGAAGCGATTTGCGAAGCTACATGCGGCGAATATGCGAAGCGGTATCCTCTAGGATTAAGCGCCTTTGTCCTTTAGGAATCCTTTAGGGCTTGTCCGAAGGACTGTGGACTATGCGCCGTTGTTTAGCTAGGTTACACAGGAAAACGCTGTGTTATTCTAAATCTCTGATTTTTCTGAGATACTTCATTCGTTTACTACTACATTATCTAAGATTTGGTACCATTCCCTCTTTTTCTTAAAGCATTACGCATTTACCAACGCCAAAATATTAACTATTTATAGATTCAAAATAACGACAGCCTCTGCAAGGGCCTTCGGGATTGACAGCACAGCGCATAATTTCTGAACGAGCGTTAAAACGACAGTCAGCGTTACCGATAATATAGCGATCGCCAATTAGGGTAGTTTCTTCTGGTCGCTTGGATTCTTGGACATGGAGAGTTGCTTTGTCAAAACGATAGCCACCAACGCGATATTGATAAAAGTGATGGCGTTCTAAAATAGCGTAGGTTTTCCCGCCAAAGTCCATATAGTTACCTGGCTGGAGATGACGATCAAGGTTAAGTCTGCCAATACATTCACGAGCAGGAGTCAGGATAATTTCTGTAGGTAAGAGATTTTTCTTGATCGACATGAATACTAAATAAATACTAATTAAATCTGAATTAGAGCAGGAAATAAAGCAAGGTTGGAAAGTTACCTAGCTAGCATATATCAGTCAAAGATCATCTTAATGCCTTATAGGGATTTCGCCTGAAAAATAAAGGACTTATTCCAATGTCGTAGGTTTCGGGCGCAAGCTATTCCCCGGGGCAAACACACCCGTAGTAAATGAACTAGTTAAATCTTAGCG
>JBCCNG010000367.1:0-5055 GCA_039025955.1 Cyanobacteria bacterium P01_C01_bin.72
GATCGCTCTCCAGAACATTTATAGTCGTTCTAATTAATTTCCTTGTGGTCTAAGTTATCGTCTCGGGAGAATAGGGAGCGGGGCAATACTTCTCGTTTAAGATTTCTATCTTCTATAGATAGCTGTAGGGAACTGGGGGAGTATGGACTTGGGGAATTGACAAGAACTTATCCCTAAATCCCCAAAACCCAATCTCCTCATAGCTGAACCAAATAATTAACTTGTTAACCGAGAAGTATTGGGGAGCGGGGAGTAGACAAAAGCACTAATGCATCCGCATCCGAGTGCGCAACTTTGAAAAAGTTGCCAGTCTTAAAAGATATATCGAAGTGTCCTAAAGGATATCGTCTAACGACAATCTTCGCTAACGCGCAGTGCCTCATGTAGTAGAGCAGCAGAAACAGGACATTCGTTTTTACGCTTTCTATTGAGAATGACTATAAATCAAATCGGTGGCGAATATCTTTGATAATCTCTGCCTTAACGGAGATCGCTTCTCCATAAATAGCTAGAGTGGGACCAGCAATGCTCTGTTGATCAGAAAAAAACTGACGGCTATTAACCATCAGCTTGAGTAAAACAGATTAACCTGTTCAGACGTTTATTTTGTTAGGCAAAGTACCCTGTGAGCTATGAGTAGGCGACTGTAATTAAATACGAGATGCTTTGGTTGGTAATTAGGCGCTAGAAAGAAAATTTTGCCTTCGCGGTTCGAGTCTGATTAAATTACCTTGGCTACCTACCCAGACTTCTATTTGGCAACTTTTAAATGATGGGAAAAAAGCTCGTCGGTCAACCACTGGGTTGTCGCTTTAAAATTATGCACTGAGTTGGGCAGCAGCTCTAAATAAGTGCCTTCTCGAATTAAATGACCAAGTTGACCTGCCACAGTAAAGCGATCAAACATATTCGCGGAAGCTTCTCCCAGACCCAATTTCATTAAAGTTCCTCTCAGGTGGATTGATGCTGGTACTAATGGCTGTCCTTTACTCAAAGCAACTAAATTGTGGGCGATCGCCTTACCTTGTTGATATGCAACTTGAGCTGTCGCTGGCAAATTAGGATCGAGACAAGCGCAGTCTCCTGCGGCAAAAACTTCTGGGTAGCTTGGTAGCTGTAGAGTCGGTTCAACCTTGAGTCGTCCACGGCGATCGCGAAACTGCTCATTAATGGCTAATTGTGCGATTAAAGGATTGAGGGTGTTGCCTGCTGTCCATACCATCGTGCCACATTTGAGCTTCCGAAGTTGGTTATCTTGTAAATATTCTAGCCCGTCGGCAGCAACTCTCTTTACCGCAGCTTGGGATATAATTTCTAGATTGATGCGGCGGTCAAGAGCTTTTTTAATTGTCTTTTTGGCGTGAAAGTTGATATCACCCTTGAGAATTTCTGGACTACGGTTGATAATTACAATCTTAATTTCTTCCGTATCCCCTCCCAGTTTTTTATACCATTGAGGTAATAAATCGGCTAGAGTTAGAGCTATTTCAATACCAGCAGGTCCAGCACCGATGACACCAATAGTCAGCATAGCCTGCCTTCGTACATCGTCTGTTGTTTGGCTGGCGCATTGAAGACAGCTACGCAAATGTTGTTTAAGGTGGATAACATCGTCACTAGTCCTAAAAGTCAGGGCATTTTCTGCCGCACCATCAATTTTAAAATAGTTCGCTTTGCTGCCAAGACTAAGAACTAGGTTGTTGTAAGAATAAGATAAGCCAGACTTTAGCTTGACCTCAGACTGCTGTAAATCAATCTCCGTTACTTGATCTTGAACATAAGTAACAATGCAGCGAGATAGTAATTCTTCATAGAGAGGTGACACTTGATCGATGGTCATCTCTGTACTCAATAATTCATATAGTAGTGGTTTGAATATAAAACGTTCGGCTTTATCGATCAACACTACTGGCGAGCCATAGTTTTTATGGCATAGATGCAAAGCGGTAAATAAACCAGCAAAGCCAGCACCTAATATTACTGTTGGTTTAGTCATGGAAGTAGTAAGTATATAGTCAACAAGCTATCACCAAGAGAAAAATCAACTACCCATGGTTGCATTTAAGTTTGCAACTATCAACTTGTTATTACCAGGGAAAATAAGGAACTAAGTTTTATAATACTTTTCTTGATTGTTTGCAATATTTTTCTGTATTTTTTAGGCAATATTTCTGAGAAATTTCTTATAAATGACGTCACTTTTTTAATTGAATTTTATTGCAAAGCCACAAAGCAACCTCAAATTAATTGGTAAACTTTTATATTGTATTTTCATCATTTATAGTGCCTACGATATCTCTAGTGGGATATGTCCTCACTATGTAATAATTAAAATCATGGTGACAGCTAATTACCTTAAAGTAGCTGTATTTATTGCCACATATGTCTTTAGAACAATATATAGACAACGCTTTGATTTGAGCCTGAAAATAATATAAGTTTGGTTTTACCTGTTGATTTGTTTCTTAATCTTAGTTAACACTTGTGTTATTTGATTTAGCAAAAGTACTCTTAAATAAACAGCCAAACCTTATCCGAAAAATATCGTTTATATTCCCAAAAGCAACTGTCGGAAAAATATTAATTAAAGCTAATATTTTGTCAAGCGAAAGCAATAACATAAGATTCTTCGAGCTAGGAGATTGCGACTTGGTTCGTTAGCGTATCTTCACATATTGTTGCTATTAGTTATAAATCTATCGGTACGAAATAAGTTAAGTAGTTAGAGCATTTCAGGAAAACTTAGAATAATGAAACAGGCAGTAAACATTTGTTTGGGAGCATTAATCTGTATAGCTCCTATATCAATTGCCGCTTCTCCCATAACGGCAGGAGAGTTAAATAGTCCACATCAGCATCTAGAATTCGGCAATTCCCGCTTAATGACCATTGCTTTGAGAAACGCCAAGGCAATTACTCCTTATAACTTGGTTAGCCAAGCTTATCAAGGTAATTTTAAAGCGGCGGGGATTCCTTCTTCTGGTGGATTCATCGCGGCAATTAGAGCTAACAGAGTTGATGCTGACACTTTAGTTCAAGTTGGCGTAGCGATGGGAAGACTAGATGCCAGTTATCTAGATAATGAAAGCTACAAAAACGCCGTAGAAAACGTGTTAGACAACACGATTAATACTAACTAAGACAATATGCTGTAGTTAAGCCCGTAAGCTTCCGTCAGTCTTAATTACAGTCTCACGTCATTTTAGGAGAGACAAACAATCATGAGTCGTCTGCAAACTATTCAGAAATTTGATCAATCGGTATGGCTAGACTATATTCGTCGTAGTTCAATTGTTAGCCATGAACTAGAACAGTTAATTAGTGAAGATGGCTTAAAAGGAGTTACCTCTAATCCAACTATCTTTGAAAAAGCGATCGGTGGCAGTACCGACTATGACTCGGCTTTACGTTCTTTAGAACAGGTGAGCGATCGCGATGCCATGTCTCTATATGAAGAGCTGGCGATTGAAGACATTCAAGCCACAGCAGATATCTTGCAGCCTGTGTACCAGCAGACTAATCGTCGCGATGGTTATGTGAGCTTGGAGGTGTCCCCTTATCTGGCTAATGATACAGATGAGACGATTAAAGAGGCTCGTCGTCTTTGGCAAGCAGTGGGGCGGGAAAACTTGATGGTCAAAGTACCTGCTACCAAAGCGGGCATTCCTGCCATTCAGCAATTGATCAGCGAAGGGATTAATATCAACGTTACTCTGTTATTTGATCGCAAGTATTATGAGCAGGTAGCCGAAGCCTATATTACAGGTTTAGAAAGCTTGGCTCAAGCTGGTGGTGATGTATCCCAAGTATCTAGCGTTGCTAGCTTCTTTATCAGCCGTATCGACACCAGTGCTGATAATCAGATTATGGCTAAACTGAAGCAGGCGAAACCTGCTGAACAGGAAATACTCAACAGTCTATTGGGTAAAGTGGCGATCTCCAACGCCAAGTTAACTTACCAAGGTTGTCAAGAGATCTATAGAAGCGATCGCTGGCAGGCTTTGGCTAACATGGGTGCGAAGCCTCAACGTCTACTGTGGGCAAGTACAGGTACGAAAAACCCCCAGTATAGAGACGTAATGTATGTAGAGGAGCTAATTGGTTCTGATACCGTTAATACTGTTCCTCCTGCTACCCTTAATTCCTTCCGCGAACACGGTAACTCCCGTTCTAGTCTGACGGAGAATATCGCCGCAGCTCAGGCAACTATCGACAATCTAGCCAAGGTGGGTATTTCTCTCACTGCCATTACCGACGATCTCTTAAACAAAGCGGTCAAATCATTTAGCGAATCATTTGACAAACTATTGAGTACGGTAGAGAAAAAGCGCGAAGAAATCCTGGGAGAAGAACTAGACAAGCTGCATTATAATTTACCCCCAGAGCTGGATGAAAAAATAACTGCATCCCTGGAGGAATGGCGACAAGCAGGGAAAATACGTCGTCTCTGGCAGCGAGATGCCTCTCTTTGGACTAATAATGATGAAAGTCAGTGGTTGAGCTGGTTATGTACAACTGAAGATCAAATCGGACATATTGAAACTCTCCAGCAGCTAGCCAAAGAAGTAAAGCAGGAGTTTGACTACGTTGTTTTGTTGGGCATGGGTGGTTCTTCTCTTTGCCCTGAAGTGATGCGCCACACCTTTGGCAAAATATCAGACTTTCCTGAACTGCTAATTCTCGATTCTACCGACGCAGCGCAAATTAAGTCTATAGAGGCGAAAATAAACATCACCAAAACTCTGTTTATCGTTGCCAGTAAATCTGGTAATACTTTAGAGCCAAACATCTTCAAGCAGTACTTCTTCCAGCGGGTTAAAGAAGCAGTGGGAATCGATGCGGCAGGTAAACAGTTTATCGCCATCACCGATCCTGGTTCTAAACTACAGCAGATTGCTGAGAGAGATGGCTTCCGCCAGATTTTCTATGGTATTCCTGGAATTGGAGGACGTTATTCTGCCCTCTCTAATTTTGGTATGGTTCCTGCGGCGGCAATGGGAGTTGATCTGGCAAAATTCTTGGATATTACCGAGGAAATGGTTCATTCCTGCGCCC
>JBCCNG010000368.1:0-5046 GCA_039025955.1 Cyanobacteria bacterium P01_C01_bin.72
GTTGAACAGCAGAATTAAAGAAATTAGAGTTCAAGCCGAAGCTGTTACTCAACAAAGAAATAAAAACTTAATCAAACGCTCTCTCAAGTGGAACATAGGAGCAATACTCTCGGGATTTTTCCTGTTACTACTTTGGGGCAACAACGGCTGGATTCTCAAAGTCAAACGCTAATGCGATCCCGAAGCAGCTTATCTTCAGCACCGCTTCTAAATATCAGCAATGGCACTGGCAAAACTGTACAAGATTGTTTCTAGGGCAAAATTAGTCTTCGCGTCTTGATAACCCTGTTGGGCAATAGTCTGAGCGTGATGGCGATCGCTGATTAGTTTGTCAATTAGCTGACTCAAAGCGTTGGTGTCTTCAGGCGGAAAAAGGTAGCCGTTTTTACCATCTGTAATTAATTCTAATGCTCCCCCCGCAGCGGAGGCGATTACGGGCTTTTGGGCTAGCTGTCCCTCAATAATTACCCGACCAAAGGGTTCTGGTTCAGTTGAAGTATGAACAACAAGATCGCAGGTTTTCATTAGAATAGGAATATCATTGCGGAAACCCAGCCAGTGAACTCGCCCTGCTAATTCGGGTACAGCCGCCAACTCCTTGAGCTGCGCCACGTATTCTTGCTCACCAAACAAAGCCTCTCCCACCAGTATCACCTGAACCTGCGGCAATTTTTTTACTGCTGCCAACAACACATGCTGTCCTTTCCAATAAGATAAGCGGCTAAATAATCCTACCAAGGGCGCATCACCAATACCTAAATGCGATCGCACCTGTGCTGTTTCCTCTGAAGTCACCAGGTCGAATCCGGCTGATTCAAAGCCGTTGTAAACTACCTGACAAAGATTTTCTTTTCCTCCTGCTGCCACAAAAGCCTTTGCCGTAGCCTGGGAGTTAACAATCACTTTGGCTGCCAAACGATTTGCCAGGGAAACAGCAACCATGCGGTTGATTTGACTAAAATGTTTTGCTGTCAGAATATCTCTTAAATGCCACACGACAGGTGTTGAGCCTCTTAAGGCGGCTAGGGCAACGACAATAAAAGCTTTTTGAGAATTAGCGATGATTAAATCGTAATTTGCTGCTAACTTGCTAATTTGACCAGCAATCCGCCAAAGTTCAGGGATACTAGTCAAAGACTTTAGACCTCCTGAAGCTCGCAAATTTAACATTGCTGTCGAAGCAGCAAGGATTTCTACCGCCACGTTTCTCTTTTGCAGTCGTTCTCTCAAAGTTCCATCTTCTAGCAGCAGTACTTTACTGGTTGTGGCATAGGCAGAGGCTAAGTCGAGTAGGCTCAATTCTGCTCCGCCCATAACCGCTGTGTGATCTACAAAAAGGATTCTACGCTGTGGCATGAAAATTTGAACTTATACCTGTATTTAAATAATTTTGATGTCTATAACTTTGATGCTTATAACTATGATTTTGATTTTCTAAAGAGCCTGTTTGACTAATTTATGACGCAGATATACTTTCATAATCGGCATCAGCGCATAGCTGTTATCTTCTTTAGTAATCAGCGATCGCTCCATCAAAGACTTGAGGCTGTGTAAAAATTTGAGCTGGGATTGAGAATGCCTGATTTGTCGGCTCAAGTTCGCCGCAGACATGGCAGTGCCGAAAATTGCTAGCCAGTAAACAATCTCTTTGTCTAGAGGAGATAAATAGGACAGCTCTTGCTCTAGTAGTTCACTAATTGCCTCCAGCAGACAGAGATCTTCAATTACCTGCTCGACATTATCTTGGGAAAAAATATCTAAATGATTGTTAGCAATCTTCAGCAATTGGGGATTGTGCTGCAAAGTTCCTGATAAATCTAGCAGGTCTTGCTCTACCAGAGAACTGTCTTGCTCTGCACCCAAAAAATTTATCGTCGTTTTGTGATCAAAACCCTGCAAATCAAGAAATCTAACTTGGTTTTTGGCGTAGTACTCAAGCAATTTAGGCTTGATTCTGCTAGTAGTAACTAGCAAACTTTGATGATTAGTCGAGATAATTGAGCGTAAGAACTGACCGTAACCCTCAAATTCTTGCTGATAGGAAACGCTATTTTGATTAACTTCTAAAATACATTGCAAGCCATCTAATACCAGCAGAATTTTTTGGCGTCTCAAACAGTCGATTAACTCGGATAAGAGAAAACTCAGTTCTTGAGACTCAGAGTCATCTGCTCTTTGGGGGTTAACTATGTTTAAATATTCATTGAGTAGCTTTGGCAGTGAAGGGCGCTGAGAAAGAGAGAACCAAATAACATGGTCAAACTGCTCCTTAATTGAGTTGGCAAACCTAGTTACCAAAGTGGTTTTGCCCGCCCCTATCATCCCCGAAACCACTATTAGGCGACAATCTACATCCTGACTCCAAGAACTTAGGGTAGACAATTCTTGCTCCCGACCGACAAAATGTTTAACGTTAGGGGCTGTAGTCCAAGTACAAGACTGCTGTCTTTCGGACTGAGAAACAGAAGGGGAGACGGATGGATGATCTGGTTTGCCCTTGGTTTCCTCGACAATGCCGCTAATTCTCTGCCGCATAAAGGGAACAAAATTGCTCTTATTGATTTGTTCATCAAAAGCACGAGAGAGAGTCTGCCAAAGATTGCAGCCCACAGTTTTAATATATTCAGGATCATAATTGTAGTCATAAGCCATTTTGGTATATGTTTTACCATTCCATACTTCTCGTAATACGATTTCTTGAGTTGGATTTAAATAAGTTGGGCTTATGGCTCTATCTACTAATAACAGTACTGATTCAAAATCAATGGATTTCTTCATTATCATATGTTGGGACGTAACTTGATATTTTTAGATAAATTTTATGATTGCTTTGATTGCTTAGTTTTATCAGGAGAATATTTTTTGAAGTTAGTTAGAATTAAATAGTTATTGATAGCTTGAGGAGCAGCAATGCCCCATCGATATTAGGTTTATATTAGAGCGTAAGCTGAATGGTTTTCAGCAATATTATCGGCTTGTTTTTTGGTTAATTGAGGACATATTTAGAACATATATTTTTTGCTTAACCGAGTTCAGGATGGTTCTGCTCACAAAAGGATATTCAGGTTGATTAGTTAAATTAATAACTCTTTGCCGATTTTTTACTCTTAAGTGATAAAGAGATTTGAAGTTTTTTGTTATAGGTATGGATTAGCTAAATCAAAACATTTTCCTCACCATTTTTTTGTAGCCCATAATACGCAAATATATGGATTAGCTTTAATTAAGCTATTTGCTTTGTTTATTACATAATCTTACTTTTAAATGACCTTTTGCTCACTAAAAAACTGAGATATCCAATTTATATTGCTACTAAAGTTGTAAAAATTAGAAAAATTGTACGGTAAATGTACATTTTGTGCCTGGACTAATATGGCTTAAACAGGTAGCGGATTTTGTGTAGGTATTCATCAACAGTGCTACCTAGTAATATTCTGGCAGATTGTTTACGGGCAAACATTGCCTAATTGTGTCATATATGGCTCTGCTTTTCTGAGGTATGGCCTGAACAGCTTCTTTAGCTTGTCGTTTGTGCAAATACTTCCAGTCACAGCCTTAATTTAGGGAAAGTTCTTTAAAGAAGGGGACGGTAGTAATGTCAGACATAGCATCTTTAGAGTCACAGAAAGCAAGACGATAGGGCATTACACAGCATTGTTATTGTTGGTCAATTGATAAGTTTTAGGTAAATAAAAACCATAATGAAAGTAGCCTTAGTACATGATTACTTAACGCAGAGGGGAGGGGCGGAACGAGTATTTGAAATGCTGTGTCGGTTTTTTGACCAGGGTGATGTCTTTTCTTCAGTGTACGACCAGCAAAGTACTGTCGATATTCAGGGACATCAGATAAATACAACTTTTTTGCAAAACGCCCCAGGAGCAAAGCAAAATTTCCGTTTGTTTGCGCCGCTCTATTATTCTGCCTTTCGCCAGCTCGATTTGGGAGATTATGACCTGATTATTAGCAGTACTTCCAGCTTTGCCAAAGGGGTCAAGAAAAAACCAGGGGCAATGCACATTTGCTTTTGTCATAACGTGACTCGGTTTTTGTGGGACACCAGGACTTATTTGGAAGAGAATAGTTCATATCGCCGAATCGGCAAGCTAATCGAACCCATTCTGCAATCCATGCGTCAGCAGGATCTCAAGTATGCGAAGGAGCCAGACTTATATATTGCCAACTCCACCACGGTAGCGCGAAGAATTAGAGAAATCTACGATCGCAAAGCCATGGTAATCAACTATCCGATTGATACTGACAAATTTATTTTTTCAGCTCAAAAAGAGGACTACTACTTAATCTCCTCCAGGATGATCAGTTATAAGCGTCTGGATATTGCGATCGAAGCTTTTAACTGGCTGGGTTTGCCCCTAGTGATTACGGGGGATGGACCAGAGCGTAAGCGTTTAGAGGCTAAATCTCTGGATAATATCCAGTTTCTGGGCTATGTAGACGATAAGTGGCGTACTCATCTCATGGCAAAAGCCAAAGCTGTAGTTGTCACTGCTTTAGAAGACTATGGTCTGGTGCCGATTGAAGCCAATGCCAGCGGCACACCGGTAATTGCCTATGGCGCGGGCGGGGTTTTAGATACGCAGGTAGCAGGTAAAACGGGATTCTTGTTCACACCGCAATCTCCCGATGCACTCCAGACAGCAATCAGGCAGGTAGAAAATCAGGAGTGGGACTACGCGGCGATTCGCGCTCATGCAGTTGATAATTTTTCCGAATCAGTCTTTTTTCAGCAGGTAGCAGAGGTGATTCAAGAATTTTGCGGGCAGTCGATTCTTGATGAATTAGGAATCAAGTCTGAGTGGTTAAAAAATAAAGTAACAGTAGGAGTGAAATAATGAATCAGCAGAACAATCAAAGTAGCTGGGAATTAGAGTCTCAGAATGATTTGGGTTACGGTCAGCTATTTAGCACTTTGTGGCAGCGCCGTTACTGGTTTGCGGGGGTTTTTGGTGGTGTATTAGCTTTATCTGTTCCCCTCGCTCTGATGAAAAAGCCGATTTATCAGAGTCATATGCAGGTGCTGCCTGA
>JBCCNG010000369.1:0-5041 GCA_039025955.1 Cyanobacteria bacterium P01_C01_bin.72
GCCGCGGTTTTCGCCTCGGATTTTGTTCCCTCAGAATTGCGATCAATATAGATCATGTGAATGAGAAATCAAAAAATACATTGCTAAACTATTCAGTTTAGTTTACTATGGCAATAGTTAAACTAAACAGTTTAGTCATATAGCAGTTCCAACATAATAATTATGGAATACACAGCAGGCGACCAAGCAAAATCTAGCGAGCCTCTGGTAAAAAAACTACCAGTATTAATCATTAGTTTGGTATTAATGCTTGGCGGGATAACGGTTTATCGCTTAACTCAAAATAGTGCTTCAGACTCAGAAATCCCGGTGCAGACGATGCCCGAAATCAAAACTGTCACCGCTTTGGGCAGATTAGAACCTAGTGGCGAAATGATCACCGTGTCCGTTTCTTCGGCTGCGGAAGGAAATCAGATTACAGAACTGCTGGTCGAGGAGGGTGACGAAATAGAACAAGGTCAAGTAATTGCCATTTTAGACAGTCGCGATCGCCTGGAGGCAGCTTTAAATCAAGCTCAAGAACAGGTAGGAGTAGCCCAAGCAAACCTAGATTTAGTCGAAGCGGGAGCAAAAATAGGAGAAATAAGAGCGCAATCAGCGGCGATCGCTCGTTTAGAAGCAGAAAGAAGTAACAATATCATTGCCCAGACAGCCACAGTATCAAGGATACAGGCAGAAGTAAATAATGCTCAGGTCGAATATCAACGCTATCAGCAGCTATATCAAGACGGTGCAATATCCGCCTCAGAAAGAGACAGCAAGTATTTAGCCTTAGCCACGGCAAAGGAACAGCTAGCCGAAGCAAAAGCCAATCTCAAGCGAATTCAATCATCCCAAGAGAAACAGATAGCCGAAGCACAAGCAACTTTGGATAAAATCGCTGAAGTTCGTCCCGTAGATATAGCGGTAGCGGAGGCGGAGGTAAGACAAGCTCAAGCGGCGGTTAAAACTGCCCAAGTAGAACTAGATCAGGCATATATCAAATCGCCCCAGGCAGGAACAGTAATCAAAACTATGATTCGTCCAGGGGAAATAGTGTCCAGTGATGAGGGAGTTGCCCGCATTGGTCAAATTAGCCAAATGTATGCCGTAGCCGAAGTCTATGAAAGTGACGTTAGCAAAGTTAAAGTTGGGCAACCAGTGACAGTTACCAGTAGTGCGATCGCTGGAAAACTAGAGGGAACGGTAGAAAAAATTGGTTTAGAGATCGAGAGGCAAAGTGTAGTTAACACAGATCCTACTACCAATATTGATGCCAGAGTTGTAGAGGTCAAAATCAAGCTCAATCAAGAGTCTAGTCAAAAAGTGGCGGGACTGACTAACTTGCAGGTAAACACCAGGATTGAAGTAGGTAGTTAGTAGTTAGTAGTTAGTAGTTAGTAGTTAGTAGTTAGTTGTTAGTTGAGACATTCTTTAGATATCGTAGATAGCCATTAAGTTTGAAAGTTAGTTCTTCAATAGTTGATTTGAGATTTTTGATTTGTTCCTCTGTTAATAAATTACGAGTGTAAGCTCTTCTCAACCAGTGTCTCGTCTCATTCAACGAACCTCTAGCAATCCTAACAAAACGTTGATTGTCTTTGTAACTATAACGTCCATTACCCTCAGCAATGTTTGCTCCAATACTATCAGCAGAACGAACTATTTGTTTGCCCACTGTATCTTTCTCAAAATACTGCCACTTATCAACAATATTCCATATTTCATCTGCCAATTTTTCAGCCAACTGATAAACTTCCAGTTTCTCAAAATTAGATCTTTCCAAATTAACAACTAACTACTAACCATTAACCCTATTAATCCCAAAATAAAATCCAGAACTATCAATAACTAACCACTAACAAACAAAATGTTTAAATCATTTAAAAATCGTACTCCTCTTGGTTGGCTACAGCTCAAGCACGACAAGATGAAACTGCTAACTGCACTGGCAGGAATAGCTTTCGCAGACATTTTGATGTTTATGCAGTTGGGGTTTAAAGATGCTCTGTTTACGACTAATACTCAGTATCCCAGGCTGGTTGACGGGGACATTATTTTGCTCAGTACTCAAGCGACTAATTTTAATGAACAGTACACCTTTCCGCGACGACGACTTTATCAAGCGATGGATGTACCTGGGGTGGAATCTGCTGAGCCTGTCTACATTGGCTCTCTCAAGTGGCGTAATCCCCAGACTAGAGAGAAAACATCCATGATGGCTATCGGTTTTAATCCTGAAATACCTGCTTTTAACTTGCCAGAAGTTAATCGCCAGCTAGATCGGGTTAAGCTGCCTAATACGGTATTGTTTGACCGTGCTTCTAGAGGACAGTATGGAGAGGTAATTGCTCAAGTAGAACAGGGAGAAATTGTCACTACAGAGAGCGATCGCACTACGGTAACTATTGCTGGATTGTTTGAATTGGGAGCTTCTTTCGCTGATGATGGCGCATTGATGACTAGCGATGCTAACTTTTTACGGTTATTTCCCAATAAAGAACCAGGAACGGTTAGTTTGGGCATTATCAATCTTGAGCCAGAACAAGATCCGCTAGCGGTGAGACAGGCTTTGAACCATTATTTACCAGAGGATGTTGCCGCTTACACCCATGAAGAATATATAGACAAAGAACTAGCCTATATTCAAAATCGTTCGCCAATTGGTTTTGTGTTTACTTTGGGAACAACCATGGGTTTTATTGTCGGCATTGTGATTGTTTATCAGGTGCTTTCGACTGATGTTAATGATCACATGGCAGAATATGCCACTTTCAAAGCAATGGGTTATAAGAATTCTTATTTACTTTTTGTGGTATTTGAAGAAGCAATAATCTTGTCTGTGTGTGGCTTTATCCCCAGCACAATCTTAGCGGTCGGACTATATCAATTAACCGCCGCCGCTACTGCCTTACCGATCGCTTTATCTGTATCTAGAGCAATTACAGTTCTGGTTTTGACTCTTGTTATGTGTGGTATTTCAGGAGCGATCGCTACTCGTAAGTTACAGTCAGCCGATCCAGCCGATATTTTTTAAGTGACGCCATATACGGTGCTATAGTGATGCCATAATTATAATTATGGCTATGCGAGTCGTCATAGATACAAATATCGTTTTTGAAGGTTTAACTAAACAAGGAGGTGCTGCGGGATTATTAATTGACAGTTGGCTTGCTGGTTTGTTGGAAGTTCATATTTCTAATGCCTTAGCGTATGAATATATAGACGTATTATTCCGCAAACTTTCTCAATCTCGTTGGCAAGAATTGCAGCCAAGTTTAGAGATATTAATTAGCAAAGCTAAATTTACTCCCATTTACTATTCTTGGAGACCAACCTCTCCCGATCCAGGAGATGATCTAGTAATTGATTGCGGAATGAATGCAGCAGCAATAGTAATTACATTAAATACAAAAGATTTTCGTAGAGCGCAAGAATCATTAGGTTTACAGATAATGACTCCCACAGAATTAATTATTCAATTAACACAATAATAATAGAGAAAAGTATGAGCAGGTTAACCTTAAGATTACCCGAAACTTTACATCAACAGTTGACAAATTTAGCAAAAGGAGAAGGAATTTCTTTAAATCAATATATTATCTACGCTTTAACCCGCCAAGTGAGTTTTGCTTATACAGTAGAAACTATTTCTCAAGAAGATATAGCTAAGCAGCAAAATAATTTTGAGCAGCTATTAGAAAAATTAGGCAACGCCGATGTTGAGCAAATAGAAATAGAAAAAGTCTTGTCTCAAAGAGAAATCGTCGCTCCAGAACCCGCATTAACCCCAGATATTATCAAGCGATTAAAAAAAAAGATTAAGAATCATAGACCATAATGAGAGCGCCACTCGTAAGTTACAGTCAGCCGATATTTTTCAAGCTAATTATTAGTTATTAGTTATTTATGAATTATCAACAATCAAAACAACCAGTAATTGCAATTCATAACTTAGATCACGTATTTGGTCAAGGGGAACTCCGTAAACAGGTTTTATTTAATATTAATCTTGAAATAGATCGTGGTGAAATTGTCTTAATGACTGGACCATCGGGTTCAGGAAAAACTACCTTACTCACTCTTGTAAGTGGTTTGCGATCGCCCCAAACAGGAAGCTGTAAAATTTTAGGGAGAGAACTTTGTGGTGCAAGTGCGGCAGAATTGGTGCAGGCGAGACGTAACAACGGTTATATCTTTCAGGCACATAATTTACACTACAGCCTAACTGCTGCTCAAAATGTGCAAATGGGTTTGGAGGTACAGGGTAAATATTCTCAAGCCCAAATGCGCGATCTCGCTGTAGCCATGCTAGAGGAAGTTGGTTTAGCTGAACGAGTTGATTACTATCCCGATAAACTATCTGGGGGACAAAAACAGCGGGTGGCGATCGCTCGTGCTTTAGTCTCTCGTCCTGCAATCGTCCTAGCCGATGAACCAACCGCCGCTTTAGACAGTAAATCGGGGCGGGATGTGGTTAACATTATGCAAAAGCTAGCTAGAGAACAAGGCAGTACTATTTTACTGGTTACTCATGATGATCGCATTTTGGATATCGCTGATCGCATCGTCCATATGGAAGACGGCAGATTAATTAATAATTCTGTTAGAGCAGCAGCTATTACACCTTGAAAATCATCTTTGCCATCAGGCTAAAAGGAAAAAGCTTTTTAATCAAGGTTTAAGATTCACCAAGAAAAAGTACAAAATCTTAAGTAAGAACAAGATTCTTTGCCGTGTAGCAATTACTCTGTAGCCAGGATGACAGAATTTGATTAAGGGAAACAAATCTATTTTGGGCGTTGGTCATTAGGTGATGTTTTATGGAAGATTGCTAACCTTAGCTTTAAGCCTTTTTAATTTACAGTCTTTATCTCTACAGATAAAAAGTGTTCAACTGCATTACACATTCATCAAACGCCCTATTGTGATTTACTTTTCAATTTAACACAAACCATTATTTTGGAAGTCTTAAGCTGATGATTTTATTAAACACTCTCAAGACAGTAGTTCAATACATAACAGAAGGATTCCTAGAAATCTTTAGTCCCCACGAGGATCA
>JBCCNG010000370.1:0-5032 GCA_039025955.1 Cyanobacteria bacterium P01_C01_bin.72
CTTGCTTGAGATCTTGTTTTATATATTGTGTTTTTATGATAAATGGAAAAATTGCTCAAATGGTTTTATGAGCGATCGCATTTTGAAATGTGTTGAATATTAAAGCGATCGCTGGCTGAGAGTTGATAATCATGGATAAAACCACAACCTCATAGCCGATCAAGACTCTTTTAACTTATTTGCTGATACATAATCTTTGCCTATCTGTTTAGCTGTTTAGCCCCCTGGATTCAGCTTATCGTTTGTCGCCTCATCCTGTTGAATAGTGTCGTTAAGCGATCGCCAATAGTCTGCTTACCCTACTTTAAATGATATAGTCATTTTGATTAAGCTAGATGGTCAAAAGATGCACCACAACGGCAGTAAAGACGCTACGGAATACGATCGCCTATTTAATAAAATCCAGCAGCTTGTATTATGTCATTCCCCCAGCGGTTGGGAAATGGAAGTTGACCAAGTATTGCTAGAAGAATTCAAAGCTTTAGGAGTAGAGACTTGGCAGGATCGGGCGGGAAATATAATTGCTAAAATTGCTGGTGCAGATTCCGAACGAGCGATCGCTATTACCGCTCATAAAGACGAAATCGGCATGTTGGTCAAATCGATTCAAGACGATGGCTGTCTTCAGGTACGTCGTCTGGGTGGAGCGTTCCCGTGGGTTTATGGCGAGGGCGTATTAGATATCTTGGGAGACAAGGAGGTTATTAGCGGTATTCTTTCTTTTGGCTCACGCCATGTTTCCCATGAATCTCCCCAAAAAGCCCAACAGGAAAACCTACCCCTACAATGGGAAAATGCCTGGGTAGAAACCAAATGTAGCTTAGAAGAATTAGCGGCTGTGGGAGTCCGCCCAGGGACAAAAGTAGTGATTGGCAAACATCGCAAGCAGCCCTTTCGCTTAAAAGATTATATTGCTAGCTACACCCTCGATAATAAAGCCTCTGTAACCATTCTTTTATCTCTGGCAGAGCGAGTCAAAAATCCTCCTCTAGATATCTATCTTGTTGCTTCAGCAAAAGAAGAGGTGGGGGCAATTGGCGCACTTTACTTTACGCAAAATCAAGCCTTAGAATCCTTGATTGCCTTAGAAATTTGCCCCCTAGCAGAAGAATATCCCATCGATTCTGGGGCCTCTCCCGTGTTGCTTTCCCAAGACAGCTATGGCGTATATGATGAACTGCTCAACGGCGAAATCCGTACCGCTGCCACCCAAGCCCAAGTTCCCCTTCAGCTAGCGGTGATTGATGGTTTTGGTAGCGATGCCTCCATCGCCATGAAATTCGGACATGTATCCCGTGGCGCTTGTCTCAGTTTTCCGACTCAAAATACCCATGGTTATGAAATTGCTCATCTCGGAGCGATCTCCAACTGTATTAAAGTCTTAACTACCTATTGCATGACTGAACATTAAGCATTGAACATTTAACATTAAGCATTGAATATTTCCCCTGTTAAGGTGAGCGCTTGTACTAATAAAATAGTCTACTATTTAACGAAATAACAGGGTTTTGGCAATGTGCAATTCAAAACTAGATTCAATTACACGCATAATATTTCAAAAAGAAACTTGTCGATTTTAGCGATCGCATCTTGAAACTCCTACAAGTTCGATATAGTACGTTTGGTCACCTTAACAGGGGTAGCATTGAATATTGAGCAGATAATTTGTCCAGCACTATGCCCAAGCAAACATCATTAAAGTGTTTTGGCAATATTTCCTCTACCAACAGATGTTAAATACTCAATGCTCAATGTTAAATGCTCAATGTTAAATGCTTGAACGGTGAGGAGATTTATAGAACGGTTTCTTAACCACGGTGGCGGGGTGGGTTTTGCCCCGAATTTCTACTTCTAAAGCCTGTCCTAGTTTACTTAGGGCTTTAGGTACATATGCGAGGGCGATCGCTTTTCCTATTGTGGGAGACATCGTACCGCTGGTTACCTCCCCTACAGTTTCCCCATGGGAGATGACGGGATAACCATGACGGGCGATATATCTCCCTGACATTTCTAGCCCTACAAGGCGACGTTTAACCCCCTCTGTTTTCTGCTGTTCTAATACTGAACGTCCGATAAAGTCTCCTTTATCCTTGAGGTGAACGACCCAACCTAAACCTGCTTCTAAAGGACTAACATGGTCGTCAATTTCTTGCCCATAGAGGCTCATTGCCGCTTCTAAGCGTAAGGTATCCCTAGCACCCAATCCACAGGGAGTAACTCCCGCCTGCTGCAAATCTGTCCATAGCTGCTGTGCCGCTTTGGAGTCTAACATGATTTCAAAACCGTCTTCCCCCGTATAGCCAGTGCGGGCAACAAAAGCCTGAGAGTCGTTGATCTCTAAGGAACGATGCTCAAATGCTTTAAGAGAATTTAAATCTTCTGTGGTCAACTGCTGAAGTATTTTCGCCGCTTGAGGCCCTTGCAGGGCGATTAACCCTTGAGACTGGGATAAATCGGTCATTTCTACGCCGCTATCTGGTAAATGACTCTCAATCCAGGCTTTGTCTTTATCGGTTGTTCCTGCATTGACAATCACCATTGCCTGCTGCTGATTTTCTACTGTTCCCTGGTAATAAAAAATAATGTCATCGATAATACCTCCTTGAGAGTTGAGTAAGACAGAATACATTGCTTGACCAGGCTGTAGACGGCTTAAATCCGAGGGAACTAATCTTTGCCAAGTATCAATCAGGCGATCACCCATAAAGGCAAATTTGCCCATGTGCGAAATATCAAACATGCCTACCTCATTACGCACCGCCTGGTGTTCTAGCTTCAGTCCCGAGAACTGTACGGGCATCTCCCAGCCAGAAAACGCTGTAAATCTTGCCTGCTGTGATTGAGCTAATTCATACAGTGGGGTTCGTCGTAGCTGAGAGGTTGGATCTGCCATAGATATTCAGAATGTAATCACAAGAAACGTACTATTTAATAGCTTAAAGCCTAGAGCCGATTCCCTGAGAAAAATCCACTTAAAGCATGGCGATCAGGTATGATTTAATAATCGCGTAATATTTTGTTTCAATAATTATATGTTTGTTCACGTTTTGCTGTTATGTAGCCTAGTCTACGATCAATAACGCTTGCCTTTACGGGACTCAATTTTTGAAACGGGAACGCCCTTAATATTCTGCCAATTTATTTAGATTTATCAGGAGCGAATTAACATGGCTACTCTCAAAGTTGTGGTTTATATCACAGTATTTTTCTTTATCGGACTATTTATCTTTGGTTTCCTCTCCAGCGATCCTTCCCGTAATCCTGGCGGTAGCGATGAATAATATTGGAATATTATTAATATAATCGAATAAAAACTAGATAGAGTCAAAAGAGGGTGCGATACCCTCTTTTTTGTATGGCTTTTTATGGGAGTAGACTATTACAGTTGAATTTATAACAAGCCAAGAACTAGTAAATGATAAATAATAGTTAATGACTAATAACTACAAATTAGTTAATTGAAAACCTAATCAATATCACTGAAAACGACTTTAAGTTCAAATGAAACAAGAATTTTGGTACATACTCAAACAGCAAGATGGAACTTGCAAAATCGAGCAGTTTGAGAGCGAACAAACAAAAACCCCAGAGCAAAAGCAATGGGGTGCATATAGTAGCCAACAAGAGGCGATCGCCAAAAGAATTGTTTTGATTCGAGCAGGAAAGTGCCAACCTCAGTAAACAAATCTTATTTCTGTACCAGACTGGATACGATCTTATTTAGTCGCTTGAGGCGTTCCCAATTTTCTGGCCTGAATATCTCGATCTAGAATATCTAAAGCTTTAGTAAACTGAGGATCTTCTTCTGTCCCCAACTTAGCCGAACCCTGGCTGTATAGCTCTTCAAGCTGTGCTTCGTCGAGATCGACCACGATATCAGGGGGAATTCCCTCTTTGTTGATATCAGTACCGTTAGGAGTTAGATATTTCGCAATGGTCACTGCCAAGCCCGAACCATCTCCCAAAGGGCGTACCGACTGCACTAAACCCTTGCCAAAGGTCTTTGTTCCCAACAAGGTTGCTCGCTTATTGTCTTTGAGCGCCCCTGAAAGAATTTCACTGGCACTAGCCGAGCCGCCGTTAACCAAAACCACTAAAGGTTTATCTGTTAAAGCCTTATTTCTTGCCGATTCGCGATCGCTAATTCCTTTGCGATTTACCGTCGAGACAATTATTCCTTCGTCGATCCACATCCGCGCAATGTTAATACTGGAATAAAGCAAACCACCAGGATTAGAACGCAGATCGAGGACGTAGCCTTCTACTCCCGCATTTTCTTGCTCGTTAATCGCTTTCTGCATATCTTTGGCGGCGTGTTCGTTAAAAGTAGTCAGGCGAATATAGCCAATTTTGCCTAACTCTGTGTCTTTAACGCTGGCTCGAACGGGGTGAATCTCAATTCTTTCGCGGATAATGTCATAGCTACTTTCTTCGCCGTTGCGCTCAATTGTCAGGGTAACTTGACTTCCTCTCTCTCCTCTAATTAACTTGACGGCATCATTAACATCCATGCCTTTGGTATCTTTACCATCAATCCTCACGATCAAATCTTGAGCCAAAATTCCCGCTTCAAACGCGGGTGTATCTTCTATTGGCGAAATAACAACTAGTCGATCTGACTCCTCATCTTTAGCAATCTGAATCCCGACTCCTGTTAGTTCCCCAGAAGTGTCAATCCGCATATTTTGAAATTCTTCAGGATTCATGAAGCGAGTGTAGGGATCTTCCAGCTTACCTAGCATCTCCCGAATCGCTGCGTAGGCATCTTCTTGCCCTTCATAAGAAGCATCGTTGACATATTCCTGGCGAATTTTTAGCCAATCGTTATTGTTGAAACTGGTATCGACGTATTGATGATTAATAATTTGCCATACTTCATCAATTGTTTCTTTGGGAACGCTCTGTATAAGAGCCTGACTCTGAGACAAATGAATTCCTGCTCCTGTAACGGCTACTGTTGATAGAGCCACCGCAGTTGTACCCAAAACCAGTCCTTTCTTTGTGATTACCATATGCTCAAAAATAGAATAAA
>JBCCNG010000371.1:0-5025 GCA_039025955.1 Cyanobacteria bacterium P01_C01_bin.72
AACTGTTGGCGAAAAAGCTACAGGGTTAATTATTAGGAGGCAAGAAGAGCTTAGTTCTTAGTAATGGCTGATAGCGAGCGCATTTACTCAAGCCTTAATTCCTGAAAATCTACTAACAACTAACAACTAACAACCAACTAACAACTTGTCACAAATGCCAATGCCCTATCTAGTAAATTTGTAAGCTTCTTAATCTGTTTAGGGCGGCGGCTAATTCTAGAGAACGAAACTGGCTTAAGTCTCCTTGAGGGAAGTTGCTCACTGAATCTAGACCAGACAGGGAGATCTGTGCGGCAACTCGGTTCAGAATCTCGGATAGGTTTAACTGCTGCTGAGAATACTGTTGTTTGATCTGAACTACGGCTTTGGCGATCGCTTTTAACTGTCCTGGATCTACTAGCTGTTCTACGGCGCTCAAGTCTATTTCTGTAGTGCCGATAGTTATTGTGTCTACTCCCCTGGAGTTGAGCTTGATTTCTCTTTTGCCCCGACTGGCATCAATACTGGCTAATTGAGGAACACGGGAGATAATCTGTCCAAAACTGTCTCCCCCCTCGGGATTTCTCTCTGTCTGATATTGTTCCGCGATCGCCCTAGCTTTGGCGGTTACGTCGGCGGGCTGATAGCTGTCCATGGCAATTATGTAGTCTGCCACCTCAAAGTAATCACCACTACCGCCCATGACCAAAATGGTGGACACGCCATGATCTTGATATAGTTGATGAACTTTATCGATAAACGGTGTAATTGGCTCTTTATCTTTGGTAATCAATACCTGCATACGGCGATCGCGAATCGTAAAGTTAGTGGCAGAGGTGTCTTCATCGATCAACAGTAATTTGCTTCCCGCTTCTAAAGCTTCAATAATGTTTGCCGCTTGGGAAGTACTGCCGCTAGCGTTGGTGGTATGGAATTTAGTCGTGGATCGTTCTTGAGGTAGATGGTTAATAAAGGGCGATATATCCACTCCCGCAATACTACGACCATCTTCTGCCCGAATTTTAAAGGCTGTGGAGTCCGTCACTACATATTCTCTGCCATCCCCAGGTAAATGATTGTATATTCCTAGTTCAATTGCCCTGAGTAAAGTTGATTTTCCGTGGTAGCCGCCGCCAACGATCAGATTAATTCCTTGGGGTAAACCCATCCCTCTAACTGCGCCACGATTAGGACAGATAAATTCTACTTCCAGAGAAGCAGGTGACTTAAAGGGGATACCGTCGAGCAAGGGACGGGAATCAATACCGCTACGACGGGGTAAAATTGCCCCATTAGCAACAAAGGAAACCAATTGGCGATCGCTTAACTGCTGTCTTAACCAGTCGGCATCTTCTACTATTTCTACTTGCTGCTGGAGTGCCTGACCATCGAGGGAACTATAGAGCATCGCCTCTACTATCTGAGGCAGATCTTGACACAACATCTCTGCTGCTTGACGACCCAGTATTCTTCTACCCCTGGCGGGTAAGCCAACAACAAAGCGTATTTCTAGCTCCTGCTCGTTGATTAATACCGCAGTTCGTTCTAAAACCTCTTGTCCTAAAGAGGCAATCGCAATTAAACCACTCTTACCCGTACCCCGATGTTGACTAAACTGTTTGGCAACTTGTTCAAACTGGCGTGCTAAGTAGTCTCTGGTGGCGACTTCTCTACTTTTATTTTGATATAGCTGCGGCGGAAACTTACCTATCTCCTGGGGAATAATAACTCTTAGCTGACTTGGTGCGGCAAAAGGATCTCCCTGGACATAATCAACAATGAGAGTAAATTGGGCAAACTGATATTTTCCACGGATGTCTTTATATTCTTTGTAGTTGCCTTGGTCTAACTTTAGCAGTTGAGAATGGAGACGTTCTGACATGGCTTTTTACTACAATCTTGACTACAAGATTATATCTGGTTCAACTATGGTGAGAATTTGATTGGAATTTATTCCCTCTAGGTGCTGCACAATACCACTAGACCATTCAACCCGAATATCTTCAACCATAGTATTATCTGCCAAGCCAAAATGCAGGAGATCGCTATTTTGTACCTGATCGTGCATTCCCCCTGTCTGCTGTCGTAGCTGAGTTACACCACCAGCGGTCACGTAAACTTTTGCCCCAATCCCATCTCGATTAGAAACCACTCCTTCTAAATCAATTTCTAACCAGTGATTGTCGTTGCCTTCATTTTCCAGCAGTTGATAGGGGGCATTTTCGTTTAGTAGGTGAGGAAAACTACCGTTGGTCACGAATAAATCGAGAAAACCATCATTGTTATAGTCCACGGTGCTAACAGTATCTCCGACACCCAGATTACTACCTGTACCGTCTCCTAAATCGGCGATCGCCTTAAACGTCCCGTCTCCCTGATTATCGTAAAGAACATTGGGTTCATTTCCCGCAGCATTAGCAGTAACAACATATAGATCGAGATCCATATCATTGTCAAAATCTCCCGCCACGGTATTCACTCCTGCCGTCCTAACGCTATTAATACCCGAACCAGCAGTACTATCGATTAATTCTGTCCCGTCATTGAGCAACAGCAGATCGTCAGTTGGTGATAGCTCATTATTGAAGCCTATCGCTTCTGTCGCGGTAATTTCTTCTGGCGAACGGATAATTGCAGCGACTAAATCTTTATCGGGAGTTGAAAGCTGTAATTCCCAGGTGGTGCTAGCGGGATCGTAACCAATATACAGCCCCGAAGACTTACCAGGCTCAAACTCGGCTACTCCCTGCACCCGCTCGTCGTCAGGATCGAGAGTTAAAGTTAGTTCGGTAATTGTCTTATTGGCTCGACCTAATGGTAAACCCAAATCTTCTGGATTTAATCCTGCTGCGCCAATAAAAATATCCTCTGGATCAATTTCTTCAAAGGCAAAACCAAAAGTCCACAGATCGATAGTAACAACCCCTTCTGTAGACCAAGTAACTCCCTGAGTATTGGCTTCGGTGATCGTATTAAAGTTAAGGGTATTACTATCGGGAGAATTAAAGGCAGACCGACTCAATCCCCTCCTGGTAATGTAGAGATCGGGTAATAAATCGCCGTTAAAATCCTCAGCAATAAAATCTTCACCGCGATAAGTCTCGTCTAAGACAGTATCCGTAATATCTTCCAGACTGTTAGAGTTGTAAACTGAAATACCTGTTTTGGGAATCAAAGTAATTAATTCTGGAGTACTATCGCCGACTAAATCTGTCAGTAAACTAAAGCGAGAACCGTCGAGATCAAGATCGCGAGTCGGGCTTAAATCCAAAAATGCGCCCCTTCTATTTTGAGCAAAGATTGTTGCGGGAACTTCGCCATCACTGCGCTTTGCTGCCCCCTGAAACAGGTCTAACAAGCCGTCATCATTAAAATCAAACCAGAGGGGATTTCTGCTACGAGAACCAATATATCCCAAGCCGAGAGCGATCGCTTGGTTTTCAAATGCTCCATCCTCATTGACATAGAATCGATTGGCAATTTCAGGGTCGTCAAGACTACTTTTGCCGACATCGCCCCCCACCAACTGGACTAAATCCAAGTCCCCATCATTATCAAAATCTGCCCAAGCCGCACCATGAAAATCTGCCCTTGGCGCATGTCCAAAAGCCGACAGGGTAACATCAACAAATGTACCATCTCCCTGATTCTCATAGAGAGTAGCAGGAGAGCCATGATTACTTACCCAAAGGTCAATCCAGCCATCTTGGTTATAGTCTCCCCAGGCAGTGCCGAAGGAAGCGCCAGTGTAGTGAATGCCGCTTTTGTTTGTAACCTCTTGGAACATGAATTTTCTCCTTGCTGCTGTAGCATTGGCAGGCAATAATGATCATGTCCAGATTAAGCTCAAATATTCTGAGTCGCCAGCTAATTAACGCCACTTCAGGATTAGCAATTTTGTTGAGGAGAATAGTTGTTAGCTGTTAGTTGTAAAAATTTTGCTCAAAAAAATAAGGGCATCTAACCAGACACCCTATTCAAAATCAAAATAAACTCAGACGATAGTTTTCTCAGCAAAAAAGAAAGTCAAGTTAGCTTCAGCCGAGTAATACAAAAACAGCAAAAGCAAAACTTTATTACTTCTTACTCATTACTCATTACTTACCACACTACCCAACAGGCTCAGGCGGATTAGAAGCAGAAGGACGACGAGCAATCACCTGATCAATCAAACCATACTCTTTCGATTCCTCCGCCGACATAAAGAAGTCGCGTTCCGTATCTTCTTCAATTTTGGATAACGGCTGTCCTGTATGATCTGCCAAATGTCCGTTGAGCTTTTGCTTGAGATAGAGAATTTCTTTCGCCTGAATCTCAATATCAGTCGCCTGTCCCTGTGCGCCACCTAAAGGCTGGTGGATCATAATGCGAGAATTGGGCAAACTCATGCGCTTACCTTTTTCCCCTGCACTCAACAAAAAAGCCCCCATACTAGCAGCCAAACCAATACAGATTGTGCAGACATCAGGACGAATCTGATTCATGGTGTCGAACATCCCCATGCCAGCGGATACTGAGCCACCAGGGGAATTGATATAAAGATAAATATCCTTTTCGGGGTCTTCAGCTTCTAAAAAGAGCAGTTGAGCCACAACTAGATTGGCGATTTCGTCGGTAACTTGTTGTCCCAAAAAGACGATTCTCTCTCTTAGTAGACGAGAGTAAATATCAAAGGCGCGATCGCCGCGACCCGAACTTTCTATTACTGTAGGTATCATGCAGCTATGCTCTATAATTTCTTCCTAATTGTAGCTATTTTAGACTAATGACTACCTGTAGTGATTACTAGCCATCGGTTATTAATTCTTGGTCTTTATATGTAGCTAGGTAGGATTAAATATAAATCACTGACGTTACGTAATCCAAACCATAAGACTTCAAGCCGATTTATTTTTAAGCTTGCTTTGCCAATCAAAATGAGATCGCCAATATTTGATGAAAATTTCGATTATTACTATTCCTTAATTTACTATCTCCTATTTTATTACGGGCGCGATCGCTTTTATTCAAAAGCTTTTAGCCGTTAGCCATTCGTGACAAGTTAAC
>JBCCNG010000372.1:0-5025 GCA_039025955.1 Cyanobacteria bacterium P01_C01_bin.72
AGCTAATTCTTCATAGTCTCTTGCAGTAAATAAATTAGCAATCCTAATCTGGGTAATATTAGTTAATTTATAGATTAGAATATACCAACATGAAAGTAAAAAGTTAGACAGGCTGGAATTATATTTAGTAGCTAATAAGTTGATTTTATTGGTTAGATTATTCTGGATCTTAAAACAATGTCTATTCAGGTTTATTTCTGAATTAATATCATATTTTAGCTCACTAGGAAGGATTAAATCAGAGTGTTCTAACTGCTGCTGTTGCCAGTAGTCTAGTCCAGCTTCTGAGCTTTCAGTTAATAACTCATTTTGCCATTCAGAAAACTGAGTGTACTGAACTGGATCTTCGAGAAAGTCTTGCTGCTGTAAACAATAAGAATAGCTTAGACTTAATTCTTGTGCCAGATTATTCATGGTCTGGCTATCAGCACAGAGAGCAGGAAGCGTTATTATCAGATAATGACAGCTCTGATTTAGATTTAAGAGCTTTAAGCGTAATAGAAGATCATGTTCCAGACTAAATTTAGCAGATTTTTCTAGATATAATTGTTCAAGGATTCTTGATTCTACTTCTGACTGACTTAGATCATTTAATTCTATACTTTGCCATACAACTTTCCTGTTTTCTCTGACAACTTGAAATGGAATAGAAACTCCTGGTCGGCGATAGAAATTAGTCCGCAAGATTTCCTGGCGATCAACGATTTTTTGCATCGCTGCCTGCAAGGCTATTAAATCGACTTTACCTTGGATCTTAATTACGGCTTGAGATAAGCGAATCTTACTCTCTTGTTGCAATAACCAAAGATGCTTTTGCTGAGGTGATAATTGAAATCCTTGTAAAGTTTCTGTTCCCATTTTTTATTACCTATTTTTAAGAGGATAAGAATCTTGTGTTGCTAGGGCATGTCATCGATTGAGGAGAAGAATGCTTTTGAGAGCCATTTTAGCGAGATACAAGAAGAAAAATGTTCTGCATAGCAGAGCTACGGAGGTTATTTTTCGACGCAGTAGGTCGTTAAAAGGCGAGTGACCCCGCGTCGCCGTTAGGCGCAAGGGAATGCGCGAGACCGAAAAAAGCTCTTTTTTTTAATTGATGACACGCCCTAAACTGTCGCATTAATTATTTGACCCATGGCTACCACGATTTTTCGCTTGCCCTTATAGGGGTTACGGCTATGAGCAGTTAATAAGTTATCCAGCATGATGACATCGCCTTTTTGCCAGGGAAAACTAACGCTAGCCTGTTGATAAGCTTGATTGATCTTGTCAATTTCCTGTATTTCTATCGGAGAACCGTCGCCATAGTAAACGTTACGCGGTAAGTTCTCTTCTCCAAATACTGACAGTAAAGATTCTCTTACTTGATGGTCGAGATAGGAAATATGATGCAGTTGAATTTGATTAAAGAATGTTGTTTCTTGGGTTACGTGGTGCTTGATTACTGCTGGTCTAATTTTACGGGTTCTTAAACCATTATTGGGCAACCACTCAAACTCCATTTGCGATTCACGACATTTTGCCTCAACGACAGCCTTATCTTCCGTCTGAAAGAAATTTTGCCAGCTAACGTCCAAGCCTTCAATATAGTTACGGACGTACATTAATTGCTTCTGCTCTAATTTGGCTCTGACTTCGGAGTCAAGAATTTGATACACTTGACGGCAGTCTACAATTGGCGTTTCGCCCCCTTCTTGGGCTGGCTGCACACAAGAAAACCAGATCTTTTGGGGATAAGAGTGTAAATGTGAACTTTCATTATGAAACAGAATGGTTTTATCTTCAGGATAAGGAGTAGAGCCGTAAACTTTATTACTCTCTTCAGTACGAGGTAAATCACCATAGTTACCAAATAAACTAGGACAAATAGTCTGAGCTAGTTTTTCAAAATCCGTAACTGAATTTAATTGACAATTTCGGAATAGAATTGCACCATGTTTGAGCAACTTATCTTCTAGAAACTTTTTTTCATTTCTAGCCCAATCGAAGATATCTAAATCTTTAATATTGGGTGTAATTACTAGCGGTAGAGAGTGGCTAGGTTGCAAGAAGCTAGTGGTAACTAATTCTTCAGAAGATGGTAAACTAGCCGCCTTGGGTTTAGCTTTTAAAAACTTATTAAGTTTGCTTTTCTTTTGAGTTGCTTTTATCATTACCTTTGGTTCTTTCTAGGATACGCTATTTGCTTTGGCTCTGGCTTTTAAGAATTTGTTAAGCTTACTTTTCTTTTGAGTTGCCTGAGCCTGCTGCTCTTCTTTCTCTTGAGTAATCATCGACAAATTATTAATCCTAATATCTGGTTTGGCGACAATATTCTGCAATAAAGCTATATATTGATTAGATAATTTGGCAATTGTCTTGGCATCAAATAAATCTCGATTAAATTGCCATCTACCAACTATTCCTGCTTCGGAATCAGTAATAAATAAAACCAAATCAAATTTGGCATAGTTATCGACTTGTTCTAGAGCTGTAATAGTTAAGCCGGGCAGGCTTAATTCTCCTGTTGGTACATTATTCATCACCAACAAGACCTGAAATAAAGGTGTTTGCTTCAGTTGTCTAGATGGCTGTAATTCTTGAACCAGGCGATCAAAGGGCAAGTCTTGATGGGCATAGGCTGAGAGAGTAACTTCTTTAACTCTAGCTAGTAACTCTCGAAAACTAGGATAACCAGATAAATCAGTACGCAGAACTAATATATTAATAAAAAATCCAATTAAACCTTCAATTTCTGCACGATTACGATTGGCAATATCTGTACCAATAACAATATCTTCTTGTTGAGTATAGCGATACAGTAAAGTTTTCAGAGTTGCCAAGATTACCATAAACAGAGTGGTATTAGTCTGGCGAGATAGCTGCTTCAGGGCAACAGTTAATTCTCGTGACAGTTCAAAGCTATGACTCAGACTACGATTCGTTTTAACGATTGGTTTCTGTTGATGATACGGCAACTGCAGCACAGGCAGTCCACTACCTAGCTTTTGTTTCCAGTAATTTAACTGTTGGTCTAAAACTTCTTCCTGTAGCGATTCACGTTGCCAGACCGCATAGTCTGCATATTGAATTGTTAATTCTGGCAGGGGTGATGATTTTCCTTCTAAAAAGGATTGATACAGTGTGACAATTTCTTGAACTAGAATTCCCGTTGACCAGGCATCAGAGATGATGTGATGCATGGTAAATAAGATTATGTGTTCTAGCTCGTTTAGCTTAATTAAAGTGACTCGTAATAGAGCATCTTGCTCTAAGTTGAATGGCTTAAGTCTTTCAGTTTTGTTGAGTTGATTTACTTCCTGCTGCTGTTCAGGTTGAGATAGTTCAGTTAGATCGATTATCGGCAGTTGAAAATTAATCTGGGGATGAATCACCTGTACTGGTTGACCGGCAACTGTAGCAAAATTAGTGCGAAAAACCTCATGTCTTTGAATAATCGCTTCAGTGGTTTGAGTCAGAACCCCTATGTTTAATTTGCCTTTGAGAGACAAAGCGTTAGAAACGTTATAAGCAGGACTATTTGGTTCTAATTGAGCGATAAACCACAGTCTTTGTTGAGCAAATGATAAAGGTAAGTCTCTCGCCCTTGTGACAGGTTTAATTGATGATATTCCTCTGCCAGTATTCGCTCGTTCTACTTCCTTGGCTAGTTCTTTAATAGTAGGCGATTCAAATATACTGCGTAATGGCAATTCTACATTTAGTACCTGTTGAATTTGAGAGATGACGCGAGTGGCGACTAGGGAATGACCCCCCAATTCAAAAAAGTTATGATTCACACCGACTGTTTCGAGACCCAGGATTTCTGACCAAACATCTGCTAACCAACTCTCGATTGGTGTTGAAGCAGGAACGATGTCAGATAATGATGCTGGTATTGCTTGAGATTGAGATAGAGCTTTTCGGTCAACTTTACCATTAGGTGTCAGTGGTAAGGCTTCCAAGACCACAAAAGTCTCTGGCAGCATGTAGTTTGGTAACTTAGAACCAAGAAAGCTTGGTAACTGTGAAACTAGATGACGCTCCAGTTCCTGCTTCAAAGGATTGTTAGCGTAACTATTCCATGGTTTGACTGAAGCGGTGATTCCCCAGTCAGGAATAATTTTTGCTTGTCCAAATGTAGATTTATTGTAGATGAAGAGGGCATCATAGCAGCTATTGTCGCCAGTACCCGACCAAGTAATCTGTACTGAATAAGGTAACTCCTCTTGCCAATTCCAGAGAGTTTGCGGTTCGACTCCAACAGGTTTCTCTTGATGCAAAGTCTCACGCAACTGACCGATAGTTCCATTGCCAACTAGGTTAGATAGCTTTTGTTCCACACAAGCTTCTTCTAGCAAACGAGCATTAGGTATACCTTTGATACCTAAAATTTCTGGCTGTTGAGCTGCTAAAAGTTGTTTGATTTCTGGTAAATTTACACCATCCCCACCATAGTTTAGCCATTGAGGTGTTACCTTGGAGTATGATTCTTGAGCAACATGAATAATTACATCGTAGCGGAATAAGGTAAGCTCGTTATGATAATCACCCTGTTTGAGCTGTATTTCGACATTGTCGATTTGAGGTAAATGCTGCTTTAAAGCCATAAAGAAAGCAGGGTCAATCACTAATTCTTCCTCTTGATTGACGGCATTTCTCACTTGTTTTTTAAATTCATCAATGCTCAAAGAGTCGTCAGCCCGATAAAAGTTCACTGACGTATGGAAAGTTTCTAATAATGGCAAACTACGAACATCGCCAACAAAGATAGAACCTCCTGAAGCTAGAAGAATCTTGATGGCACCTTGTAAAACTTCGAGCAGATAATTGATACTGGGGAAATATTGGACAACTGAATTAAGAATAATAGTATCGAATTTGCCAACTTCAGCATTAAGCAAATTATGAGCTAGTCCTTGGCGGAGACTAACATTTGAGAAATTATTTTCTCCCAGGAGTTTAATTTGCTGCCTAATATAGTTTAAACATGAGGTACTAAAGTCAGTTCCACAGTAACTCAAGCAATCAGGAGCAATCTGAAAC
>JBCCNG010000373.1:0-5010 GCA_039025955.1 Cyanobacteria bacterium P01_C01_bin.72
CGGTTAAGCTCTTTGCCAATGCAATCTCATCATCGAGCAACAGCCCCCGCAAGATGAAATAGCTGTCCCAGCCGTAAGCTTCATTGAACTTACCGCCGGGCACCACATAGTCACCGGGCAGGTACAGTAATCCGTGGGTTTCTAAATCATCTATATCCTTTGGCAGCCTTCGCAGCGCAATCTGCTGAAAATCTTCTGGGATTTCAGCCGAGAGGGTTTCTCTCACTTGGTCAATATCTTCTTTAGCAGAGACGTTTAGACTAGCTTGATCTAAGATAATTGAACCATTTGGTTCTATTCGATTAAAACATATCGCCGAAGGATTCACAGTTAGCAAAGCTAGGTATTCTTGCTGTTTGGGAGTATCGAAAAACGAACCTTGCTGACCAAATTTGATTTCATCGGCAGTAGTAGCGAAAAAAGAACCGTTCAGATCTAACGCTGCACCTGCGCCAAAGATAATCCCGTTGGGGTTGAGTAAGAATAAGTCGGCATTTCCTCCTGATATCCCCAGAGTACCGAAGATCTCCGAGGGGTTGCTACCAGTGATGCGACTGAAAATTTTATCTACCCCAGGATTGGCAAAGTAGGCACTTCCTCCAGGGGGAATATTAAACTCATGAAAGCTATGAAATAAATTTTGATTTGCTCTAACACCACCAGTAATTGCACAAGCACTTTGGCAATTGTTTACTACTGAAGTATCTGTTGTCCCGTCCGGTAAAATTTGTGCAGCGGCGGCATCAACGCCACAACAACTGCCGATAATAATGCTACTGATGACTAGCCGTTGCCTCATGGGAAATTGGAAAGAGCCTATCGCTTTATTCACATCATTCCCCAAAATTGAGCAACAATTGACAAAAGCTCAAGACTTTAGCAAATCAAGGTGATAGTGGTAGAGAGCAACAGGGCGATCGCCAGCGATAAAATAATCGGGATCTTGAGGAGAAAGATAGATTGCCGTAATCTGTTCGGCTGTTATCGTACCAGAGTCTAACAGCCGATAGCTAGAGGTCGTTTCCACTTCATTTAAATAAAGTCTTTCTGGAGATTTAAATAGCTGCTGCGTAACTTCGGTAGCAATAAAGCGATCGCTAGCAGGAATTTCTCGCTGCCGCCCCGTAATCTTAGAAATGAGACGACGTTCACCTGCAAGGAAGGTGATTTGCTGGTTTGGGTTTTTAGGGTCGATTTTCACCTGAGCAACATTATCTGCTCCTAAATATGCCTCGGCGATCTTAGTGCCGTTAAATACTCGATCTGCTACTACTTCTGGGGTAGAAGACTTAATTAGTCCTCGCAATCCTTGAGGGGCAGCATCATATTCCTTGCCGAATCTTACTTTAAAAGCGATCGCTTGATTGATGTAGTCCTGATTGCCTTCAAACCCAGGAGTAACAATATCTGGGGCAAGAGGTGCAAATTGCTCTGTTAAAGTACTAGTAACATCCCAAGTCCCTGCCATCCATTCAGGATATTTTAAGTCTCCTTTGGCAAGCTTAACCGAGGGTTTGTTTGTCCACTGGGGAAACTGCTCAATTCGCTCTGATAATGAAGCAGCAGCGGCGCTGGGACTAAAACTTACGAAAATTAGGCACACTAAAATAATCTGACCCAAACAAAGCCCGATTTCACGTCCAATTTTGACTCTAATTTGATTCAAGAAATTTTTAAAAATACTGTTGTCCCGCATTAAACATGGCTCAATATACGATTAGTATCATTATCCCAGTTCTTAACGAGGCTGAGATCGTTGCCAAAACTTTGGGGCAGTTAAGGCAATATCCAGCGGTAGAAGTGATTGTTGTTGATGGAGGAAGTATTGATAACACAGTAGCGATCGCTCAAAGGATAGCCAAGGTTATTACCGTGATTGGTCAAGGTCGGGCAGGACAAATGAATGCGGGAGCCGATATTGCCCAGTCAGATATTTTGTTGTTTCTCCATGCAGATACCCAGCTACCGAGCAATTTTGTAGAGTTAGTTAGCAAAACTTTACAGCCACCCCAGGTAATTGCAGGAGCGTTTGAATTGAAGATTGATGGCTCAGAAAAATCATTACGTCTCGTCGAAATACTGGTCAAAATACGCTCGCGTCTATTTTCTCTTCCCTATGGTGATCAAGCTATCTTTGTTTCACAAGAAACTTTTAGCAAACTAGGGGGTTTTGCCGACTTACCAATTATGGAAGACTTTGAATTTATTCAGCGAGTTAAGAACAAAGGTAAAATTGCGATCGCTCCAGGAGCAGTTATCACCTCTGGTAGACGCTGGCAGAAGCTAGGTGTTTGGAAAACTACGTTAATCAACCAGCTCATTATTGCTGGCTACTATTGGGGTATTTCCCCAGTCAAACTCGGTCAATTTTATCGTCGCCAAGGCAAACGCCAAGGCAAAAGAAAATAGCAATAGAATATGCTCAAAATTATGCTCAAAATCGATTACCACTTTTGAAAAATAGCCAAAAGCAGTGCTAGCAGTACCAGTAATAATAATCAGGGCTATTCGTCGCCAATTTTTTAACTCTCCTACTTTTTCCGCCAAATCGGGGATTTTATTAATTGCGTTTTGTTGGATGGACAACTGTTCTTTAATATTGCCTTGATTCGCCTTAATCACGGCTATATCTGTTTTTATCTTTGATATATCCGTTTTCATCTCAGACATATCTTGAGATATCTGGTCTAATTTGCGGATTACTTCTTGTTCTATTGACTGGTTCATTTTTCAGTCTTCTTTACTTTTAGTCTTTTGATCAGCTTATACCAATTCTCGAAACTAGCCATATAGATAGCAGATTATTTTTTATTAATTAAAAACTCTCAAACTCCCCTGCTCCTCTACTCCTCCGCTCCTGAAATGCTATTACTTCATGTCAGCTAAACCTGCTGTTCAATCGCTGATCTATAGACCTTCCTGATTTTCCGCAACATCCGTTCCCAAATCGAATTCTTACAGTCTGGATTTGCAGGATCGCAGCTTTGAATTGCCTCAATTAATTTTGCTTCTCGCACGTCTACATAACCATCGCTGTAAACTAAGCCGCTAATTTTTTCTAGTAGCTGATGATATGCTTCTGCTGAGTGATTTTCGCCAAAATATTCCTCTAGCCACTGATAACATTCAACTGGTTGAACTGGTCTTAATTCTGATAACAAAGGTTTAATTTCTGGATCGTTAGCCAACTGAAAATCTTGAGCTAGGCGACGTAGATATGCTCTTTCTTCGGGCTTAATTACTCCATCAATCCAAGCAGCCGCAATCACAATTTTGAGAATTTGCTTCATCTGGTTCATCTTCTACCCCCCATCTGACCCTCGTACTAGCCTCACCATAAAGAATCCATCCATATTATGTCGGTGAGGATAAACCTTGATCCAGCCTGCCGATGTCACCCAATTGCGAGCGATCGCATCAGGAGGAGACTGAATACTCCAATTTGCATTATTTGCCAAAAACGATTGTATTACTTTTTCATTTTCTAAAATATTAAGAGTACAGGTAGCATAGATTAACACACCTTGAGGTTTAACCCAATTGGCGGCTTGTTCTATTAGTTCCCTTTGTAACTCAAAAAGTTCCTCAATGCCCCTGGGTGTTTGTCGCCAGCGTAAATCAGGACGCTTGTGTAGCGTCCCTAAACCCGAACAGGGTACGTCTAACAGCACTCGATCAGCCAGGTTGTTAAAAGTAGTGAAATCGCGGCTGTCTCCTGGTTCAATTTGAATTGAGTGTAGTTTTAATCTGGCTGCATTCTCCCGCACTTTTTTGAGCCGCTTTTCAAGGCGATCGCAGGCAATAATATGTCCTCTATCTCCCATTAAATCGGCAATATGGGTCGTTTTACCCCCTGGAGCGGCACAGGCATCAATTATGGTTTCTCCTGGCTGAGGATCGAGCAAATAAGATACCAGTTGGGCGCTACTGTCTTGGATCATCCACCATCCCTGTTTATAACCAGGAAGATCGGTAACAGCCCCCGCACCTTCTAGACGCAATCCTTGGGGTAGATGAGGAATCTGATTAACTTTCACTCCCGCATCCTCTAACGCCATTGCAACTTCCTCCACTGACGTGGCAAGAATATTGACTCGCAGATCTATTTTTGGCGACTGATTAAACCAAGCTAATAGCTGATCTACTTCTTCTGGAGGCAACTGCTCTAACCAAGTTTCCACAATCCAATCAGGAAAGCTGTGTTTCATTCCCAACTTAGCCACTGGTTCATCAGGTAACTTGAGGGGATCTCCTGCTGTGGCTTGACGAATATAGCTGCGTAACAAGCCATTAACGACTCCACTTAGCTTGCCCAGTCCATTTTCTTTAGCTAAGTCTACACTGGTGTTAACGGCGGCAGATTCAGGAATGCGATCGAGATAGCGTAACTGATACAAACCCAGATGAAGAATGATTCGTAATTCTGGTGGTTGTTGGGCAGCTTTCTTTTTCCCCAACAGGTCGATTAAAGCATCAAGAGTACGCCGACGACGCACTATGCCATAGACTAATTCACAGGCAAAACTGCGGTCAGCTTGGCTAATTTCCCCCGACTTGCCGATAGACTTGAGAGTACGATTAAGAGCAACATCGGTATAAGCTTGCTTTTGGTAAACATTTTTTAATGCCAGAAAAGCCAAAAATCGAGAATTGTGGGGGGATGCCATGGTGAAGAGAGAAAGTTGCCCTACTTATTTTACAGTCAGCACTGAGAGTTAAACCGCGTCCACATAGAAAATATTAGTTTCTATCTACAAGTAACATAAATTTTCTCAGTCCCTAGTCCCCAATCCCTTATGCGAAGGTGTACCACAAGGATACAGCGACCCATATGGGTAGGAATAGATGTTTGTCAAAAAAGTTTGGATTTTTATATCCGTCCATCAGAAAAGCTGTTCCAAGTAAATAACAATGAAATAGGTATAAGGAAACTAGTTCAAACTTTAAAAAATATCCAACCAGAGTTAATTGTCTTGGAAGCGCAGCGCGTACGCGCAGTCCGCCGCTAAG
>JBCCNG010000374.1:0-4993 GCA_039025955.1 Cyanobacteria bacterium P01_C01_bin.72
CCCTCTGGGTTTTCGGCAGTGGGTTGCTCTGGTAGTGAATTAGGTTCAATTGATATAGATTCAGCCTCAGCCTGGGGAAGAAGTTGGACTAGCTGGGGCGGTTGCCAAAACCATAATCCGACGGCAATGGCGATCGCTAAAGCCGCCGCAATAATTAAACCAGTCTTTTTTGGCTTTGCTGGCACTGGCGCTAAAGTTTTTGCCTTAACATCCTGACTTTCAGCAGCTTGGTCATCAGCATCCTGACTGGCAATAGTTTTACTTGGAGTCGGGGGTATTGCTGGGGGTTGGCTTGTAGTCTCTGTGGCAGCAGCTTGGGATACTTTTGCTTCGGTTAAGCTCACTGCTGCTTCTAATTCTTGAGTACTTAAGATTAGGGTATTGATTGATTGGGAGGAAGGAACTTGAGCCGAATCTTCACTAATTCTCTTGATTGTTTCTTCGAGGCGATCAATACTATCATTCAACAGCGCAATCGTTTCGGTTTTCGATAGAGGCGGATTGGGATTTGCTGCTGATTCTTGACCTAAAGTTGGTTGCTCTTGATTTTCTGCTGATTCCATAACTTATACGTGTTGCTGCTTTAGAAGCTTGAAGATCGACCAGGAACAGTTTGACTGTATCGTCTGATCGCGAATAATATTTCTCAAGTTACTGTATTTATGATTAATTACTACTAAATAGCCATTTTTCGCGTTACCCTATATTGAACAATTAAATTCCTCACTATTTTATCTAAGTCAAAAAAACTTAAACCTAAGCGAGTGAAACAGATTCCCCCAGTCGATCTAACCCGACAATACCAATTAATTAAAGAAAAAGCCGACTCGGCTGTCCTAGAAATTCTGAGTTCAGGTCGCTATATCGGCGGCGAAAAGGTCGCCACTTTTGAAAGTGAATTTGCTGATTACATTGGCGTAACGGAGTGCGTAAGCTGCAATTCTGGCACAGACGCGCTTTTTTTGGCGCTGCGAGCTTTAAACATTGGCTCAGGAGACGAGGTAATTACCACCCCCTTTAGCTTTTTTGCTACGGCAGAAGTGATTACCAGAGTAAATGCCAAGCCAGTATTTGTTGATATTGATGCCGCTACTTTTAACTTCGACCTAACCCAGCTAGAAAAGGCGATTACCCCTCAAACAAAGGCAATTATTCCTGTTCATATTTTTGGTCAGCCAATGGATATGGAGCGGTTAATGGCGATCGCCAAAGCTCATCAGCTATATGTAATTGAAGATTGCGCCCAGGCTACGGGTGCGGCTTGGGGAGAAAGTAAGATCGGCAGTTGGGGAGATGTGGGTTGTTTCAGCTTTTTTCCCACCAAAAATCTTGGTGCTTGTGGTGATGGCGGTGCTATTACTACCAATAATGAGGCGATCGCCAAACAGATGAGAATTCTTAAAGAACATGGTTCTCCTGCCCGTTACCGTCATGACTCCATTGGTATCAACAGTCGGATTGATGCCTTACAGGCAGTAATTCTCAGCGCTAAGTTACCCTATCTTGATTATTGGAATAAACAGCGTCAACAGGCAGCTAACTACTATCGAGAACTATTAGAACATGTTGATGCTTTGGAGTTACCTCAGAACCAGCCTGGAGGAACCAGCGTTTGGAATCAATATACTGTGCGCATCCAAAAATCATCACCCCAAAATGATCGTCGCGGACAACTTCAGGCAGAATTGCGATCACAAGGAATTGTGGCAATGATCTACTATCCCATTCCCCTACACCTACAGCCCGTTTACCAAGATCTAGGCTATCAAAAAGGACAGCTACCCGTAGTTGAGCAGGCTGCCCTAGAGGTTTTGTCTTTACCAATGTTTCCTGGTATATCGTCAGCGGAGCAAGAACAGGTTGCCTACGCCCTTAAAGACTGTCTGTTGGAAGTGTCACATTAGTATCAATCAGCAAGGAAGCGAGGTTTCTGGAGCGAGACAAGATTCAGCTAGGCAATAACTGGATTGGGGGATAAAGCCTCAACTAGACTACGTACTGCGGCAACCATCGCCACCTCATTATCTAGCTGATTAATCGCCGAACCAACACCAACACCTGATGCACCAGCGGCGATCGCCATTGGCACAGTGACGCTGGATAAACCAGAAGCACACAGCACGGGAACATTGACGGCATGAGAAATACTATAAGCCGCAGCTAAGGTGGGAGCGGCTTTTTCAATCAAGCCTCTGACTCCAGAATTAATCGGCTTGATACTTGTTCCGCCTTCGGTTTGGATAATATCTGCACCAGCTTGGACTAGCTGCTCGGCTAGCTGTATCTGTTCCTCAAGAGCCAAAATATGTGGCACAGTTACCGAGAGAGTTATCTTAGGCAGCAAAGAGCGAGTACGTTGAGTTAATTCTAAAACTTCAGGAGCTTCAAATCGTCTGCCCTGAGCATAAAAACTGTCAAAATTGCCGATTTCAATTAAGTCAGCGCCAGCACTGACAGCACTAACAAACAATTCTGGCTCAACAGCGGAAACGCAGATGGGGAGAGCTGTTAGCTCACGTATAGCCGCTACTAATTCAGGTTGAGCAGCAATATCCACCAAGGTTGCACCGCCAGCTTCGGCAGCTTTAACAACTGCTGTAACCCTTTGGAGGTCAAAGTTATTGAGACCGCTAATTACCTTGAGAGCATTCTTTTGAGCCAAGGCTTGAGCTAGCTGAGGATGTATTGTCATATTTACTTCCGAGGATGTTTGAGTCTAAATCAATTAAGTTCTCGTCTTAATTATCTTAAGCTGAGGCATGACATCGATAAAATAAGATAATTGAAGGATTTTTACCGATGGCGAACTAATTGCCTGGAGTGAGTGCTGCTCGAACTATGGGTTGCTCTCCTGAAATCTTTTGCTCGACAAGGGATTTCTATTTTGCTGGATACCAGCAATCATAGTTCTGTTTCTCAATCACAGCAGAGTAATTGGTGCGAGGAGATTAATCTTCCGTGGAGAGTGATTCTGAGGCGAGTTCTTTTACTTGTTTGCGCTGCATCATGGTGTTGAGTTTCTGCCGCAGCATATCTACTTCTGCTTCTAGATGAAGATATTTAACCTGAAGACTAGTTTGATAATGCTTTGTTTTTGAGTTTTGACTAGATAAGAGTGTTGCCATAAATAACTTATTGCCTAATTTTGTTAAATTACAGGATTTGATATCTTAGCTTAAGGAAAGCACATTTTTGTGATCATAATCTGGAGAATTCCTTTAGACTGTAATCATTTACACTGTTAATCACACACATAGCAACGGATAGCCAGTATTTATTGGAATTTTTTATCTTTTGTTCTGATTTAGGTAAGTTTCTCTTGTTTGATGAAGAAAGCGGCAGCAAAAATCAGATCGAGAGATTATTGGGAAAAATATTTTATATTTTAGAAAAAAGATGAGTTTACTATCTAAAGGCTTTGAAGTTGAGATGTATACTGGCACGCCAACAGGAAAAATTGTCGGCATGTCGGATAAAATTGTTCAGGCTCTAGATGGCTTTGTGCGTGAGCCTGATAGTCGCAACGTAGAATATACCACTGCTCCTTTTTGTAGCTACGATCGCCTGCTGTGTGCTTTATTAAAACCGCGACAATCTTTAAGAAGTTATCTACAAACTTTGGGCGACTATACGCTGATTCCTGGTAGCACCATGTCTTTGGGTGGCAGCGATCGCTTTTATCGTTCCGATCCGAACAATCCCTATCATGAGTACATTGAGCAAACCTACGGTACAAACGTTGTCACCGCCAGCATTCATATCAACGTTGGCATTGAAGACCCCGATGTACTGCTCCAAGCATGTCGTCTACTGCGGGTAGAAGCTCCCCTATATCTAGCCTTGAGCGCCTCCTCTCCCTTTATTGATGGCAAAGTAACGGGTAGTCACTCAACACGCTGGCAGATGTTTCCCAAAACTCCTGACCAAGTGCCTCTGTTTGAAAGCCATAGTCACTTTATTCGCTGGACAGAAGAACAGCTTGTGGCAAAAACTATGCTTAACGTGCGTCATCTCTGGAGTGCCGTGCGACCAAATGGAGATCGCCGTCCCTATAATCTCAACCGCCTAGAGCTAAGAATTTGTGATTTAGTGGTCGATCCTCTAGAATTGCTGGCAATTACTGCCCTGTTGGAAGCACGCATTATGCAGATGATCGACAATCCCCAACTCGATCCACTCCAGCAGAGTAAGCTATCTTCCAACGATTTACAGGGTGAATTAATGGCTTTAGCGGATGAGAATGAAGTCTTAGCCGCTCGTCACAGTTTGGATGCTCAATTGCGCCACTGGCAGGATGGCAGAAAGATTTTGGCAAGGGACTGGATTACAGAAATTTATGATGAAGTATATCCCCTAGCTAAAAAGCGCGGTTTTAGCTGCTTCCTTTCCCCTCTAAAAAAAATTCTCCGCCAGGGAAACACTGCTCAAAAGTGGCTTAAGCTTCACGCTCAGGGAATTTCTCCTGCCGAAATTATTCAACAGGATATTCAACAGATTGCCCAGCAGGAAAAAGATCTCGACTATGCCGTCTGTCCCGAAATGGCGATCGCCTGATCTTACTGATAGTTTCTCGTTTTTGAAGTGTCTCCTGTTTACTGTTCACTGCTTACTGATCAATGGTTCGTGTTGTACTTGTCAATCCTGAAATTCCCCCAAACACTGGCAATATTGCCCGTAGCTGTGCTGCTACGAAGACAGAGCTACATTTAGTTGCCCCTTTGGGATTTGAAATTAGCGATCGCTATTTGAAAAGAGCTGGGTTGGACTATTGGCCTCTGGTGCAACTACACTATCACGAGAATCTGGCAGCTTTTTGGCAGGAACATCAGCAGCGAGGAGGTAGGCTGATCGGCTTTAGTGTCAGAGGCACGAAAAACTACCTTGATTGTCAGTATCAAGTAACGGACTGGCTCTTATTTGGCAAAGAAACAGCAGGATTACCAGCTGAAGTTACTACTGTCTGCGATGAAATGGTGCGTATCGATATGCTAGA
>JBCCNG010000375.1:0-4973 GCA_039025955.1 Cyanobacteria bacterium P01_C01_bin.72
AGTCCCCGAACAAGATTTATTAAAACTACTTCAGGCAATCAATCGTAATGACTCCCTAGCAGTATTACAGCAGTGTCGCAGTCTATTAGATCGCGGTCGAGAACCACTAGTCGTATTACAAAACCTAGCTACCTTCTATCTAAATTTATTAATTGCCAAAACTGCACCTCAACATGCAGAATTAAATGCCGTTACCGAAACTTGTTGGCAAGAATTATGCGCTGAAGGAGAAAGTTGGCAAACAGCCTTAATTTTGCGGGGACAACAACACCTGAAGGAATCAGAAACCCAGCTTAAGCGCACCACCCAACCTCGATTATGGCTAGAAGTTACTTTACTAGGATTATTACCAGAAGCTCATAGTATCGTTCCCACTTCAGTCGATACAGTCGTTCCCAGATCAACAAAACCGGTCGTTACACCATTACCGACCGTTGCCATTGAGTCACCAGCGCCAGCCCCTGATCTACCACCACAGAATATTGCAGCGACACCGACTACCCCTGTCGAGAATCAGGTAACTCCAGCGAATCTAAAACCCCAAACAGCTTCTGCACCTCAAGCAGAACAAACATCTGTAGTTCAACCAAATTCGGAATCTCAACCAGTTTCCGTACCCCAAGCATCTCCTGCTGCCAGATCTGAACCAGTTGCCTCTAATTCTCACCAAGATCCAGCCAAAAATCAGCAAATTTGGAGTCAGGTCGTCAGTTGCTTGCACCCCCCCACTACCCAGGCGTTGTTAAAACAGCAATGCCATTTAGTTAGCTTTGATGGGATGAGCGCCATCGTGGGGGTCAGTTCGGCAAATTTGGAAAAGATGACTCAGAAAAAAATACCCAACATCGAAGCTGCATTTGCTCAAGTCTGTCAGCGAAAAGTTAAGGTTCAAATAGAGGTTACTAGCTCAATAAAAAACACTACCAGCAATTCGAGCAATACTACTACTGCATCTATAAATCAGAAGAGCGCAGAAACCCATTCTGCTCCTATACCCCAACCTCCCAATCCGCCACCGCCCACAGTTTCTCCCCCAGCGCCAACAGTTGAGTTAGTACCCAAGGCGACAATTCCGACCCAAAATAGATCGACAGAGGTAAAAACCACCGCCAGATCTACAGCGAACTCTGCATCAGCAGAGTCATTGAATCACAGTTCTCAGCACCATACTGCTGAAACAGTTTATAAACCTGAAGTCGCAGCAAGTTTACCTGCTCCCCCTGGTTTTACTCCTGCTGTCATTTCCCCCGTGACTCCGATAAAGAATCATGTCGTACCCATCAATGCTGCGTTGAATCCTGGAGAATTAGCTTCAGAGCCGGACTATGCCGCTAGCGATTTACAACAGGCGATCAATAACCTCACTCAAAGCTTTGAAGGAGAGGTGGTACAGTTTGACAATGACCTAGATGTGTCTTGGGAAGATACTGATAATTTATCTAAAACTGAAGAGACTAGATTAGAAGAAACTACATTACTAGATCGACCAGATATTACTGAATATGATGATGATTGGTAGCAGAAGATTGACAATAACAATACGTTTAATTTCAGTTGATTAACTCAATGTCGAACACGCAGGCAAAAGCTTGAGCAATATCCTGTTTAATTTTTTCCACTGTAATATTGGGTATAAACTCTTGGAGACTTCCTACTGGCTTATCGCTAATACCACAGGGAACTATCTGCTCAAAACCACTCATATCAGGGCAAACATTGAGGGCAAAACCATGCATCGTAATCCAACGACGCACCTTAATACCGATCGCCGCTATTTTTTTTCCTTCTAGCCAAACACCAGTATATTCAGGCTGACGGTAGGCTTTTAACTCATAGTTAGCCACAGCATTAATAATTACAGCTTCTAACTGCCTTAAATACCAGTGTAAATCTCGCTTATAGTAATGCAGGTTGATTACAGGATAACCTACTAATTGACCTGGACAATGATAGGTGACTTCACCACCCCTTTCAATGCGATGAATTTCAAAATTAGTATCTTGAGGATCAAAGTTAAGAAAGTCCAAGGTCGCACCTGTTCCTAAAGTGTAAACAGGTGGATGTTCTAACAGAATCAAAACATCATTTAAACTAGCATCATTAATTCTAGCTGTTACTAGCGATCGCTGATATTCCCAAGCTTGCCGATAGTTAACTAATAAATAATTTTTTAACTCACAAGATCTTTTATTTTGTAGCATAATTACAGACTATTTAAATAAATGTCAATCAATGTAACATAACATGAAAAAAAAGCCGATTATCATGTTTCCAAAGATACCAAGTGTTAGTGTAGTAACTATAAAGCTAGAGAAAAATATAACTGCTTGAAGAAATTGCAACAGCAAAAAACTGCTAGCTATATTAAATTATAAAAATCAAAGTCTAACAGTTCCTGTTTTGTTGAATCGAATGTTTTTCGGCAAAAAATGCATATATCTCTTGCTATTGAACTAGACAAAAATATTGCAAATATGCTTTTAGGTATTGCTAAAGCAAATCACTAAAGCAGAATAACTATGCTGGTAATATTTAGATGATACTTGATTACTAAATAATTTGTATTGCTTATAAAATAGATACTAGCTGTTTATTTTTAATAGTAAGAGTGGTTTTAGAGGACGAAAAGCTCGTATATTTAATTACAATTTCTCGGCAATATTTTGTTATATTATTAGCTTTAAAACTGTATATTATGGAGTAGCAAGTATGAAGCTTTTGATCCAAGGAAATAACATTGCAGTCACAGAATCAATTCATGATTATGTTGAACAAAAGTTAGAAAAAGCGGTCAAACATTTTCAAAACATAACTGGAAAGGTAGATGTTCATTTATCTGTAGCTCGCAATTCTCGGATCGAAAGAAAACATAAAGCTGAAGTAACAGTATTTGCTAATGGAACAGTAATTCGCGCTCAAGAAGGCAGCGAAAACCTTTATGCAAGTATCGATATGGTGGCAGATAAAATTTCCCGTCAACTACGTAAGTACAAGGAAAAACACCTTGCTAAGAATGCCCATGCTCATAGTCGGCAAGAAGAAATGGCCGAGGGTGAAGAATTAATCGAAGTAGGCAACTTAAATAGCGATCGCAATCCAGAATTGCCGACGGAAGTAGTCAGAAGTAAATACTTTGCGATGCCGCCAATGACAGTAACAGAAGCTCTGGAACAACTGCAGCTGGTTGATCACGATTTCTACATGTTCCACAACAGCGAAACCAATGAAATCAATGTAATTTACAGTCGTAATCATGGCGGTTATGGAGTAATTCAACCCCGTTCTGATAGTCAGGCGCGCAAAGGAGACTATCCTCACTAGGGAAAGGATGAAGGATGAGGAATAAGGGATGAGGAAAATTTAAATTTCGTTATTTCCTCATTTTCTGAAACAGACCTAAATAAATAAGCCAAGAGGTAGGAGCTTCCAAATGATTAATGCTCCTACCTCTTTTTTTCGGCTCAGTAGTTTAGTTTTAGTCTCAATTAGAACAAGTTTCTTGCAGTTCGGCTTCGGTTGCGAAATCAAGTGATTCAACGATAAAAGGAAAACCTGCACCAGCTAAACCTTGCTTAATGCGATCACTTGTCTCGGCAAAAACGACAAACAAAGGGTTGATAGATTCAGCAGCTTCACTAATCATATGTTGCTCATTGGGGGGCATCAACCATTCATAATCTTGATCAAGATAAACTTGAGTTTGGCGCCAACGATTAATCAGATCAGAAAAATCTTCTTCAGGACGATGTAAAAAGACAATTATCTCTGCACCCATCTTAATTTTCCATTCTGGATCACACATTAAAATTCCCAAATCACAAGGAATAGAAGTGGCAACACGAGGAGTTTTAATCTGTAGTGGATCACGTAAGCTTAACTCAGGACGACGAATACGAACTACAGGTAAAGGAATCGTAATCAGACTTTGCTCGGGAAGATGAATATTGGGTAAAGCTTCAAGGTAAGGGCGATATTGCCGCAGTAAAGCGATCGCCCCACTACGGGTACTGTATTTTGCTAGTAGTGTCTCATAATCAGATTTTTTAATAGATTTCATGATTGCTGAAAATAGCCAAAATGCCAGTCATCAAAGAGAAATAAGATCAAAACAATAGTCTGTAAAAAATTAGCCTAGCTGATCGAAGATCGAGAACATGGGTAAATACATCGACATCAAAATCGTTCCTACCATTCCCGCAATACCAACCATCATAATTGGCTCAATCATGGTGGTTAGAGCCTTAACCGCCTGTTCTACCTCATCCTCATAGAATTCGGCAACCTTTTCCATCATGCCGTCTAATTCTCCTGTCTCCTCACCAATGCTGATCATCTGAATTGCCAAAGTAGGAAACACATTTTCCTTTTGAATAGCCAAGGAAATCATGCCCCCCTGTTGAATATCAGCTTTAGCCGCCATCACCGCATTAATAATCACCTGATTACCAATTGTGTTGCAAACAATGTCAAAACATTGCAGCACAGGAACACCAGAACGGGTCAGAGTACCAAAAACTCGACAAAAACGGGCTACGGCTATTTTTTCATTCAGATCGCCAAACAGGGGCATCTTCAGCATAAAGCCATCAATTTGTAACCGCCCCCAAGGAGTTTTGTACCAGGCACGGAACAAGAAACTAAGTCCGACAAATACGGCGATCGGAATCAAAGCTCGCCAACTGCGAAGAACATCGCTAATATTTAGCATCACTCTGGTAAGCAAGGGTAATTCTGCTCCCAGTTGCTCAAAGATGCCGCCAAATACAGGAATTAGAAAGATGGTCATCCCCAAAAAAGCGAGGACGGCAAAAATCCCTACTGTGACAGGAGAAGCGGGTGGGGTGCTAGACGAAGTTTTGATGCGTCTTTCCAAGCTATTGGAAGATATGGCGAAGTTGCAAAACGAAATTAAGTCTGCCATGGCTTATCCTGTCACAGTCGGGATTTTTGCCGTCCTCGCTTTTTTGGGGATG
>JBCCNG010000376.1:0-4928 GCA_039025955.1 Cyanobacteria bacterium P01_C01_bin.72
GGGAGCTTTTTCGACAAACTAGGTTATTTGGGGCTTGGAAAAGCTATTGCTAGCCGTTAGACTAATTTAAATCGAAGGTCACAGCTAACTTCTCCGCTATACCCTCAATCCACTGCTCGTCCTTTTTGGTATAGCTGCGGGGGGCGTTAGCACCGAGGATCAATACACCTTTGTTGCCAATGGGCTGACAGATAATCCCTTGGGTATTCTCTGGTAAATAATCAAACTCAACTTTACCAGGATAGAGAGCTAGGCTTACCAAATAAACTGCTTTGCCTTTGGTTAAAACCCGTTTAACAATTGCCCCTGGCTTCACTTTTGGATTTTTACCTAACACACCACGCCGCAGAATAGTCTCACCGTCATAATAAACCACAAGCGATCGCGTTACAGTATTGGTCAACAATAGGTGAGAAGCCCAGGCTAATTCTGTTTGCACCGCGTCGGAGAGTTCGGGTGCAAGTTCTAGACCAGTTTCCCCAATTAAGTCTACTGTCTCAGGAGTGCGCGCCTGAATTTGTTGCCACAGCAAACCGACTAGAATCAATACCGCTGCTTCAATCACCCCGAGAGCGTCGGAACGAGATTGAGAATTTGTCAACTGCGTCGTCAAAATACGATTGATAAATAGCAAAAGACCACCCAATCCACCAACAAAGAAGGGTAGTAGTCTAATTACCTGGTTAGAAGCAGCTTTACTCATCTTTTAAATGAGTAATGAGTAATGAGTAATGAGTAATGAGTAACAAACAGTCGCTCAAAAAATGTAACATTCTCCAATCTAAACAAACCGCTTCTTACTTCTTACTACATGCGGCGAACTATGCGCCTTTGTTACTTCTTACTTCTTACTCTCTATTCCTCCCCTGCTTCTAGGATACGCTGAAATAGATAGCCTGTACCTCTAGCAGTCAGAATCAACTCAGGATTACTGGGATCGTCTTCTAACTTGGCACGGAGGCGAGAAATGTGTACATCCACCACGCGGGTATCAACGTGACGTTCGGGAGTGTAGCCCCAAACCTCCTGAAGAATTTCTGAACGAGAGAAAGGTTCTCCTGAACGACTTACTAAAAGCTCTAGCAGACTAAATTCCATCCCTGTCAGACGAATACGTTCATCTCCCTTATATACTTGACGCTTGTTGGTATCAATCTTAATTGAACCGACATGAATCACTCCCGAACTAGGAATGCCAGGCGCACCATTTTTCTCAACACGGCGCAACACAGAACGAATGCGAGCCTCTAACTCCTTGGGAGAGAAAGGCTTAACCACGTAGTCATCTGCCCCTAACTCTAAGCCTGTAATGCGATCGGCAACGTCACCTAAAGCCGTTAACATAATGATAGGGATATCAGATTCTTTGCGTAACTCTTGACAAACACCGTAACCGTCTAGCTTGGGCATCATGACATCCAAAACTACTAGACTGGGTTCAGCGGTACGAAAAGTTTCTAGGGCTTCTTCTCCATCAGCAGCGGTTACTACGTCATAACCAATCATTGATAGACGAGTTTCCAAAATGCGGCGGATGCTAGCCTCATCGTCTACTACTAGAATTTTTTCTTTGTTGGTTTCCAAGTTACTATATGCTCCCTTTAAGTAAAATTAACGATATTTAAGTTAAACTTTCTTGCCTCACGATAGAAGCAGCACAATTAAAGTCCGTTTATCAGGACTAACCTTATATCTTACGGTGATTCCCGCAATTATTAGCACATATAAGGCGATCCTTCAGATTTAATTTATCTTTGAGGCTTTTAAAGTTTCTTAGGATAAATCAGGTGTTACACATAAAGTTTACTTACTTATCTTCTTATTTCTTCAATTCTCTAATTTTTCTTAAGGATAATGGCTAAAACAAAACAAATCTATGTATGCAACAATTGTGGAGCCGAGTATAGTCAGTGGTTTGGGTTATGTAAGGAATGTAATGAGTTTGGAACGATTTCGGAAGAACCAATTGAGGTGTCATCAGGTGGCATTAGTCGGGCAGGCTGGCAGTCGGGGACTCGCGCTAATAATAAAACATCAGGATTAGCCAAGCCTAGAGTATCCCTCAAGTTTTCTGAGATTAACAACGATGTTCAAGAAAGATTTCCTTCGGGATATGGAGAATTTGATCGCGTTTTAGGAGGCGGTGTTGTACCTGGATCTTTGGTTCTCATTGGGGGTGATCCTGGTATTGGTAAATCAACCTTGCTGTTACAGGTGGCAAACAAGCTATCTCATAGTTTGCCCCGCATTCTCTATGTCTCGGCAGAGGAATCGGGACAGCAGGTAAAGCTACGAGCGTCTCGTTTAGATGTAGCGGATACCAAAACTGCCGCGAAGGATAAGCAAAATGGTAAGGCAATTCCGAAAAAAGAGAATAATCTCTATGTCATGCCAGAAACGGATTTAGAAGAGATATTGCGGGAGTTGGAATCTTTAAAACCGCAAGTGGCGGTAATTGACAGTATTCAAACGCTACACTTTGCTGCCTTGACTTCTTCTCCTGGTTCGGTAGCCCAAGTACGGGAATGTACTTCGGCATTGATGCAGGTGGGAAAAAGGGAAAATATTACTCTATTGATTGTAGGTCATGTTACTAAAGAAGGGGCGATCGCTGGACCAAGAGTATTAGAACACCTGGTAGATACAGTACTCTATTTTGAGGGCGATCGCTATGCTTCTCATCGTCTGTTGCGGTCGGTTAAAAATCGCTTTGGGGCTACCCACGAGATTGGCATTTTTGAAATGGCGGAAGGGGGTTTGGTGGAGGTAGATAATCCCTCGGAACTGTTTTTGGGTAATCGGGATGAGGCTTCCCCTGGGACATCAATTGTGGTGGCTTGTGAAGGGACTCGCCCTATTGTGGTAGAAATTCAGGCGCTTGTTAGTCCCACTAGCTATACATCCCCTCGTCGTTCTACTACGGGCATTGATTACAATCGTCTCCAGCAGATATTAGCCGTCTTGGAAAAAAGAGTTGGTGTTCCTCTATCCAAACTTGATGCCTATGTTGCCTCGGTAGGAGGTTTAGGAGTGGGTGAACCAGCCGCCGATCTAGGTGTGGCGATCGCCATTGTCGCTAGTTTTCGCGATCGCGTTGTTGATCCTCGTACAGTATTAATTGGCGAAGTGGGTTTAGGGGGACAGGTGCGGCTGGTATCGCAAATGGAGTTACGTCTTAAAGAAGCAGCTAAACTAGGATTTAAAAAGGCAATCGTTCCTAAAGGTCAAAGTTTACCCGATGATTTAGGCTTAGAAATTATTCCCATTTCTAAAGTAATTGATGCCATTATTGCCGCTATTCCTACCGAGCGATCAGGCGATTTTTCCCTGCCAGAAGAAGATAATTGAAAACAGCGAGAATACAACATTAATTGAAACGACTATACCTACTAATACCATTTCTCAAAAGTGATAAGAGACTTATATTCTGAAGTGGGGAGCAGAGGGGAGGGGGAGCAGAGGAGGCAAAACAAGAGTTCGTGAGTTTTTAATTAATAAAAAATAATCTGCCATCCATATAGCTAGTTTCGAGAATTGGTATAACAACTAACCAAAATCAAAAAATTATGCCGTACTTGATTCAAATGAGAACTGCTATGTTGCAATCTAAAATGGAAGGAAATCAAAAAAATTAGATAAACTGGTTGTGTTGTAAAATAAGCAAAAATAATATCGCAAGTAGATTTGTCTGATATCTACTGCAATACTAGTCTGCAAGCTAAATTATTCAAGTTTATTAGTATGAGCCTTACCCCAATAGTCGTCAAAGAAAAAGCTGGTCAGACCATTAAGCAGCATTACCCCAACTATAAAATCATTGTTCTTAATGACGACCATAACACTTTTCCTCACGTAATTGAGTGTTTGCTGAAGTATATTCCTGGTATGAATGGCGATCGCGCCAGAGAATTAACTGACCAGATACATTTTGAAGGGCAGGCAATAGTTTGGGTAGGACCTCAAGAACAAGCGGAACTCTATCACCAGCAGCTTCATCGTGCAGGATTGACCATGGCACCTTTAGAAAAAGCCTAAACGCTGGAATTAAGCTGTCGTGCATTTAAATTGCACTAACAGCACTGCCTTTATTCTTCAATTTTTTATCCCAATTAATAATTAACTCTCCCTGATTTAGAAGTTGATGTAACAGAGATTCTAGTTGTTCAATAGATTTAAAAAGGCGATGAGCCAAAAATTACTTGGCTGAATGCCAAACTAACTCTGCAATATTATAATCTGGGCTATAGGGAGGTAAAAACTCTAAAACCAAGTTGGGCATTTATCGCTCTATTTTATTAAGAGTATCCTCTTTCTTGTGAAAGCTTGTATGGGAGCATCCCACTTTTTTACCCCGTCTAATTTTGCTATTTTGTCAAAGGGAAAAACCTCGAAAGAAAGCCTTTTCGTTCCTGCTTGAGAGCGATATTACCTAAATAAGAATTTCTTGAATCAATTAGATGGCGCTACCTCGAATCCGTCACCAAGAAGAAACAAAAATTAATTAGAACGACTATAGTCATTCAATTTGTGAAACAGAGTGGTTTGGGATGAATCGGCAAGTTGGCGACAAGAATGAAATCGCAACCAGGTTTATATATGACTAAACCGTTTAGTTTTATATGGAGTCGCGGGTTTAATCTGACTAGCGGATGAAAGAAAAAGCGATCGCATCATAAAATATTTGTTTCGCGCAAAGACGTTTATCCCCATCGCCTTCGGGGGCAAAGGCGCAGAGAGATTGAATTAATCGCAAGCCTATAAATTCGTAAGTAAAGATTTACTGATCTTGTTTATAAATAAGCCATAATAATCAAAATTTAAAAAGCTAAAAACCAACTACTTGATAACGTAGTCTATCTAACTGAACACGACAACGCAATCAATCATTGAAAAAATTGCCTGAAGTGATTATATTTTGCAGGTTACAA
>JBCCNG010000377.1:0-4927 GCA_039025955.1 Cyanobacteria bacterium P01_C01_bin.72
GTCTTAGCGACGACTGGGAGGCGAATGCCTCCGCTTCTTTCGTTGTTAGTTAAAAATTAGTTATTGACTACCTAAAACTGCTCTAACTGCTCTGCGAACGCATTTGCGTTCAGTGCCTTTGCGGAGCAAAGGTCAGGTGCGATAGCACCGCGCGCTAACTGTTGTCACTGCAATATCTGAAAGATATAAAATATAGTTATTATAGTCAACCAGTATACTTTTAGTAACCAGGTAAACATGAGTGACAAAGTGAAAATAGAAACCGATGCTACAGGTCGCAAACGGGCGATCGAACCTTGTCTTGAACCCTGTCCCATTGAACGAGGCATGAGGCTTATAGGTGGCAAGTGGAAAGGATCTATTCTTTGGCATCTCAAGGATGAACCCGTGCGTTTTAGCGATTTGGCTCGTCAAGTCGGCGGAGCGAGCAAAAAGATGGTTACTCAAAGATTAAGAGAGATGGAAAAGGATGGTTTGGTAAAACGTGAGGTAATTAGTACCAAACCTTTTGCGGTAACTTACGAAATTACTAATTTTGGCAGAACAACACTTTCTTTTTTAGAAGAGTTGAAAGAATGGGTAGAAAAGCAGAACATTTAACTTTTTTTTGGTTCTTATCAATTTGCTAACATTGTAGATACATTCGTAACTACTAAAATCATGAAACTTAAAATTCGCAAAATTGGCAATTCGCTAGGTGCAAGCATACCCAAAGAACTTCTCGAAAAACTGATGGTACGAGAAGGTGACTCTTTATACGTCACAGAAACACCTGAAGGAATTTTACTCTCTCCCTACGATCCAGAGTTTGATGAAGTTATGGAAGCAGCAAAAGATGTTAGTTCTCGCTATAAAAATGCTCTGAAAAAATTAGCGGAATGAGTAATATTAGGTTTTTGACTGTCAAACAAGTTAAAGCAATTCATCAGCGGCAAATACTCGATTTTGGTGGCACTTCAGGAGTGCTGGATGAAGGGAAGCTAGAAAGTGCTGTATTTAGAGCGCAGAATCTGGCTAACTACAATCCAGAAGCTAGTATTTACGATCTTGCAGCAACTGTCGGTTGGGGGATTGCTAACAACCATGGTTTTGTTGATGGAAATAAAAGAACGGCATTCGTCGTTATGGCGGTTTTTCTACAAATTAATGGAATCTTGTTAACTGCTTCTGAAGTTGATGTGGTTAATATTATGTTGGCTGTGGCTTCTAGTCAGATGTCACAAGAGCAGTTAAGTGATTGGTTGAGTAAGTTTTCTGTTAGTCGATAGTTAGCTAGTAATGTGATTTCATAAGCAACAAATTACTTTGCCCTCTCAATTTCCTGACACACTCTATAGGCATAATATCCTCCTCCAATAGTCGATCCAAATACTATTGCCCAACCAAGGGGATTACTAATTAAAAATAAACCTGTTAATATCGCTCCATGTGGACCCGCAACTGCGCCAACTGAAGTTGATCCTACTCCTGCGTTCCATGCGACCATAGCTCCCACTTGACCTGAAACAGCTGCCGATCCTACAACTCCTGCTGTCTTGCCTAGCATGTTTAATGGTGAAAGGCTAATTTTCTCGACCATGTGAGTTGTGGACAACATAAATACATCTTTGCTATCTTCACTTTCAATACGGTCAAGTAAAGTCAAATAAAGCTGTTGAAGCCATTTCCTCCCGTCAGGATTAACTTTTCCTAGATCATTGTTACTTACTGCCAGAGAAGGAATTGAATAAACAGTGTCGTTACCCGCATCTTCCATGTCACATAGTCCAAGAGTATCAGATACACGAACATTAGCTCCGTGCAATTCTCTTACGAAAAGAATATTTCAACAGGTGTAGAAGTCATACTGGTTAATTGATTCAGGATTAAGAAGTGTTATCCCACTTCTTAAAATAGACAAAAGGCTAGTACAGCCTATTTCTCGATTATAGGGAAAATTTTTGTGTATATTACCTAAAAAATAAAGTTTTAGAGATTGCCCTACCTAATCTTCAAAGTCTAAAGGAAAAAAATAAAATTAATTTCCCAAACATGATTCAAATCATATGCTTAACTGCTGCAATAATCATATGCTTTGTTCTATGGGTTTTAAATATTGTATTTATCTTAATCAATACAGTTTTCAAGGTGTGTAAGTGAGGGGTGAACGGATTCCTCAACCCAGAGAGAAAAAGGTAACTAGAAACTAACGTAATTTTTAAATTCAATTAGGAGTAAATACTATGATTGCTTCCTATCAATACAATCGCCTTCATAAAGATGAGGCGGTAGTTTTGCTCATCGATCATCAAGCTGGCTTAATCTCTTTGGTACAAGACTATAGCCCTAACGAGTTTAAGAATAATGTCTTGGCTTTGGCAGAATCGGCGAAGTTTTTCAATCTACCGACAATTTTGACCACCAGTTTTGAAAATGGTCCGAATGGACCTTTAGTTCCTGAAATTAAAGACTTTCATCCCAATGCCCCCTATATACCTCGTCCTGGTCAAATCAATGCCTGGGATAACGAAGAATTTGTTAAAGCCGTAAAAAAAACTGGTCGCAAACAATTAATTATGGCAGGCGTTGTGACCGATGTTTGCGTAGCTTTTCCCGCTTTGAGTGCAATAGAAGAAGGCTTCGACGTTTTTGTCGTGGCTGATGCGTCGGGAACTTTTAACAAAGATGTGCGCGATGCAGCTTTAATCAGAATGCAGGATGCGGGAGTCCAAATGATGAACTGGTTTAGCGTAGTCTGCGAACTCCATCGTGACTGGCGCAATGATATTGAAGGTTTGGGTGCTTTGCTATCTAAATATATTCCTAACTATCGCAATTTGATGACTAGCTATTTTGCTACTCAGAAATATACTCCTTTGACCAAGTAAATATTACTCATAACAACTAAAAATCCAATGCAATCCCAACTTAGTCTCACCGAAGCTATTAAAACTCGCCGTGCTGCTCGTGCTTTTCGCTCTACCCCTTTACCTGATGGGGTTTTAGAAGCAATTTTCGATTTAGCTTTACAGTCTCCTTCTGGATACAATTTACAGCCTTGGCGATTTATTGTGGTTAAAGAACAGGCGAACAAAGATAAGTTAAGAGCTTGTGCTTTCGATCAACCCCAAATTTCCCAAGCACCCGTAGTTTTAATCTGTTGTGGCGATCGCGGTGCTAGTAAGCCCGAATATATTGAAGAGATAATTCAATTGGGAATAAAAGCAGGTGGTGTTAACGACAAGTATGCAGAGTTTATGCGCGGTGCTATTCCTCAACTCTTTGAATACAAGCCTTCATTTGATTCTTTAGAAGCCTGGACAAACCGCCACACCATGCTAGCAGTAGCTTATTTAACCATTGTGGCAAAATCTTTTGGGATAGATTCTTGTCCCATGGAAGGATTTGTCTCCGCACAAGTAAAAGAAGCTTTCGACATTCCTGCTGAAGTAGATGTTTGCTGTCTCTTACCTCTAGGTTATGCCGATGAACCAACTAAAAAATACGGAGGAAGGTTCAGTAGGTCAAGGGTTTGCTATAGCGAAAGTTTTAGCAAAGCTATTTAAACCTCGAAGAAACAAGGCACTGTAAATTTTTTCTGAGATAACAAACTGATGAGCGATCGCAACAAGCTTCTAAGACGAGATTTTTTCAAATGGGCATTAGCAACGGGTTTATCTACTTACTTATTAGATCAGGGAAAATCTTGGGCGCAAAATCCTCCCGATGCTGCCACAAACAAAGCGGATTTAATTTTACATAACGCAAAAATTGCCACTCAAGATGAAAAACGTTCCTTTGCCGAGGCGATCGCTATTAAGGATAATCTTTTTCTTGCAGTGGGTACGGAAAAAGAAGTGATGGCGTACAAAGGAGGTAAAACGGAACTTATAGATCTCAATCGCCGTACTGTAATTCCTGGTATTAACGACAGTCATACCCACTTAATTAGAGGCGGACTTAACTACAATCTGGAATTGCGTTGGGATGGTGTCCCTTCTTTAGCCGACGCATTACAAATGCTCCGAGAACAAGCAAGAAGAACTCCTGCACCTCAATGGGTAAGAGTCATTGGCGGTTGGAATGAGTTTCAATTTGCCGAGCGCAGAATGCCTACCTTGGCAGAAATTAATGCAGTTTCCCAAGATGTACCCGTTTTCATTCTCCATCTTTATGATCGCGCTTTACTAAATGGTGCTGCTTTGAGAGCTTTGGGCATAGATCGCAATACTCCCGCACCTCCTAATTCAGTAATTGCCAAAGACCGTAATGGCAATCCTACGGGAATGTTTATCGCTCAACCCAACGCAACTATACTTTATGCTTCTATTGCTCAAGGGCCGATATTAGGTTTAGAAGACCAGCTTAATTCTACTCGTCACTATATGCGAGAGATGAATCGCTTGGGAATTACTAGCGTTATCGATGCGGGAGGAGGCGGACAAAACTATCCCAACGACTATCAAATTATCGATCGCCTCCACAAGTCGGGAGAGATGACCGTGAGGGTGGCTTACAATCTTTTTACCCAAAACCCTGGCGAGGAAAAAGCCGACTTTGAACGGTGGATAAATATTGCCAGTCCAGGACAGGGAGATGATTTTTACCATCTTAATGGTGCAGGAGAAATGTTAGTTTTCTCGGCGGCGGATTTTGAGGACTTTACCGAACCCCGTCCCGATCTCCAATCTAATATGGAACAAGATCTTACGGAAGTTATCGAGCTTTTGGCTAGCAATAAATGGGCTTTTCGCCTCCATGCTACCTACGACGAATCAATTACTCGTTTTTTGAATGTTTTCGAGAAAGTCGATCGCGAAATTCCTTTTGAGGGAATGCACTGGATCTTAGACCATGCTGAAACTATAAGCGATCGCAATATCGAACGAGTCAAGGCTTTAGGGGGAGGCATTGCCATTCAACACCGCATGGCTTATCAAGGAGAATA
>JBCCNG010000378.1:0-4921 GCA_039025955.1 Cyanobacteria bacterium P01_C01_bin.72
ATTGAGAATTTTTTAATTTAATACCCATGACAGTCTTCCAAGTAACTTTTGTTAACGAAGCCAACGGTCTTAATGAAACAATTGAAATTCCTGACGATGAGTATATTTTGGATGTAGCGGAAGAACAGGGTTTAGATCTGCCTTTCTCCTGTCGTGCGGGAGCCTGCTCTTCTTGTGCAGGGAAGATTCTAGAAGGGCAATTAGACCAATCAGATCAATCCTTTCTAGACGACGACCAAATAAAAGAGGGTTACGCCTTATTATGCGTAGCTTATCCAGCTTCTGACTGTACTATTGCCACTGAAATGGAGGAAGAACTCTACTAAGTCTAGTACCGCTTCGCTTAGGTAGTAGGTAGTAGGTTTTTCTCCGCTCCCCAGCGCCTCCGTTCCCTAGCTTATCTCGGTGGTAAATGAGCGGGGAGGACGCTAATACAGGCGATCGCAATATAAATTAAGGCAAATCTGGTTTCAAAGATAGCTATTAACTGGAACTTAGACTGGCGATACCATTCCAAAACGAGATTGACCGTACCGAATTTAACTAGGGCTACAGCAAAGGATAAAGCCGTAATTAGAGATAAACAATTCAACCCATACAATCCTGCTACTATTGTTGCCGATACTCCATGGTAGATAACTCCTGCTGTGAGAGAGCAAGTCTTTTTTCTCCTGAGCTTAATTGTGTAAATAGCACTGCTGAAGAAAAGGGTATTTAAAATCCAGATTCCCATTACTTCCCAGGAAATATTGCCTGTTGTCGCGCTATAGGCTAGAGGTGCAGACAGGGAAATCCCCGCGAATCCGATAATTTCGTTAGTGATAGATTTGTGCTTTTTAAGAATTACTGCTACACCGTCGGCAATAAATATAGTTATCGCTAAAAGATATATCCACAGTAGTACAGGAGCTTTAAACCAGAGCAGTATTGCCAGAGATAGTGCGATCGCGCCATAAACTATACTCCAAAGCAGAAATCTTGGTTTTAAGTTTTTTCTGAGCTTGAGTTGAACTACATAGGGATGTTCTAGCTGTAGGGTAAAAAAGGCGCAGACTAAAGCTATATTTGTTGCGCTATTCCACTGTTGAGCTAAAGAAGCACCAGTCAGAAAAGAGCCAAATAATACCAACAGAACACCATGTTCTGGGGAAAAAGTAGGGCGACACCATGAAGGTAAGCGTTTTCGTTTTTTGCTAATAGAAGTTTTTTTGGTTAATGGGGGAGAGGCGATCGCCATAATTATTTCTTATATTTGAGTTCTTATAAATTAATTGAAAAATATTCTCAAATAGATGTCAATCGATAATTGAACTTTTTATTGGTGACGTTCTCATATAAAATAATATAAAGCCATTGCTTTCAAGCATTTGGCAAAAAAGAAATTTCTTTCCAAGTACTTGCGCTTCCCTGAAATCCTCAACTCAAATTGCTAACTACTCTTAATAAGTCATTGATGATTCTGATAAAATAACCAGAAAGAGCAGACAAAGGCACGGACGCAAAGCTTCCCATCTGCCGCGAAGCGGCTGTGCGGCATGTAGAGAGGGAGCAAGAGAGAATTGATAAATGTTCAATGTTCAATGATAAATGTTTAATGAATAATGGATTAGAGATTGCCATTATTGGCATGGCGGGAAGGTTTCCTGGTGCGAAAAACGTTACGGAATTTTGGCATAATCTGCAACAAGGTACGGAGTCAGTTCATTTTTATAGTCCCCAAGAGCTGCAAGAGTTGGGAGTTGATCGCCAAATTAGTAGTAAGCCCAATTTTGTTAATGCAGGGGGAAAATTAGAGGATATAGATTTATTTGCTGCAGATTTTTTCGGTTTTAGTCCCAGGGAAGCGGAATTACTCGACCCCCAACATCGGTTGTTTTTGGAAACAGCTTGGACGGCTTTAGAAGATGCTGGCTATGACGGTCAAAACTATCCTGGCTCTGTAGGAGTATTTGGCGGAGCGGGAATGAATGGTTATCGGTTTAATCTCTACCGTAATGCCGAAATTAGAGAGAATATTAATAAATATCAGTTATTTTTAGCTTCAGAAACAGATTTCTTAACTACCCGAGTATCCTATAAATTGAGCCTAGAAGGGTCGAGTGTCAACGTACAAACAGCTTGCTCAACTTCCCTCGTGGCAGTACATCTAGCCTGTCAAAGTCTGCTGAGTGGTGAGTGTGATATGGCTTTAGCGGGGGGAGTGGCAGTTTCTCTCTCGACAGGATATTTACATCAAGAAGGCGGAATATACTCCTCAGATGGTCATTGTCGGGCTTTCGACAGCAACGCTAGCGGGACTATCAGCGGTAGTGGCGTAGGCATGGTAGTTCTCAAACGCCTGGAAGATGCCCAAAGCGATCGCGATAATATTTTGGCAGTAATTAAAGGCTCGGCAAGCAATAACGACGGAGAAACCAAAGTAAGCTATACTGCCCCGCGTATCGATACTCAAGCCCTGGTAATCAGAACGGCTCAATTAGTAGCAGAAATCGAACCAGATACCATATCTTACGTTGAAACCCACGGTACGGGGACAGCTTTAGGAGATCCGATTGAAGTAGCCGCATTAACTCAAGCCTTCGGGATTGGTACGGATAAAAAACAATATTGTGCGATCGCCTCAGTTAAGCCCAACATCGGACATCTAGACGCAGCAGCGGGAATCGCCAGCCTAATAAAAACTGTTCTAGCACTGCAACATAAGCAAATTCCCTCTAGTATTAATTGCGATCGCCCTAATCCCCAAATCGATTGGAAAAATAGCCCTTTTTACGTCAACCGTGAATTAACTGACTGGGAAAGCAACGGACATCGCAGAAGGGCGGGAGTTAGTTCTTTTGGTATCGGTGGGACGAATGTTCATGTTGTCCTTGAGGAGGCGGAGGTGCAGACAAAGGCACAGCGCCTATGGCGCAGATCGTCTACGACTGGGACGCAAAGCGTCCGTGCCGCATGTAGCGGAGGTGCAGGGGCGCAAAGGGAGCAACAGGGGAGTATTTGCCCTAATATTTTGGTGCTTTCGGCGAAGACAAAGACGGCATTGGATGAGATGACGGAGAATTTAGGGAGGTATTTGGCAGATAATCCTGATGTTGATTTGGCAAGGGTGGCTCATACTCTACAAGTAGGTCGTCGGTCTTTTGACTATCGGCGGATGGTAGTTGCCCGAGCTGTAGAAGAGGCGAGAAAATATTTAAATCTAAATGCAACCGATCAAGTATTTACCAATAAGATCGAGCCTGGATATAAACCTGTAACATTTATGTTCTCTGGACAAGGCTCACAATATGAAAATATGGGCTGGGGACTCTATCAACAAGAGCCTGTTTTTCGAGAGAATTGCGATCGCTGCTTCCAAATCCTCGACAGATATCTTGATGTTTCATTAAAAAAAATTATTTTTAGCGAAGGCAGAGGGCAGAAGGCAGCCCTAAAGGATACCGCTTCGCATAAGGGCAGAAGTAATATCGATCTTCCCCCAGTCACGGAGTCTCACAGTCTCCCAGTCCTTCAAAAGACCCAATACGCTCAACTAGCGATATTCGTCATCGAATATGCCCTAGCGCAGTTGTGGATGGACTGGGGTGTTGTGCCAGAAGTGTTAATTGGTCATAGTATCGGCGAATATGTGGCAGCGACTATTGCAGGAGTATTCGATCTCGACGATGCTCTCAAGATAGTAGCTACTCGCGCAGACTTGATGCAGCAGCAGCCACCAGGAGTAATGTTATCGGTAGCACTATCAGCAAAGGAAATAGAGCAGTATTTAGGTAATGGGGCTAGTTTGGCAGTAAGCAATGCACCCTCTTTATGTGCGGTGTCGGGAGAGGAAAAGGCGATCGCCGATTTGGAAACTGTTCTACAAGATCGTGGTATTGCCTGTCGTCGGTTAAAAACATCTCACGGATTCCATTCTGGTTTAATGGATGGTGCGATCGCTCCTTTGGTAGATGAGTTGCAGAAAATATCTTTACATGCACCCATAATTCCCTTTATTTCTAACGTAACTGGCACTTGGATTACTAATGATCAAGCTACAAATCCTGAATATTGGGGACAGCATTTGCGTCAAACGGTAAGATTTGCTGAAGGAATCGAGAAAATTGTTAAAGAGCCTAACAGGATTTTATTGGAAGTAGGGGCGGGAAAAACTCTCAGCACCTTAGCTCAACAAACATCAAAGCAGCACGTTACTCTAACTTCAATTCGCCATCCTAAAGATCAGCAGGAGGATCTTTCTTTCTTACTCAATACTTGTGGCAGATTATGGCTGGCTGGAGTAAAAATTAACTGGGATAAATTATATTCAGATAAGCCCTATCGCCTTGCTTTACCCACCTATCCTTTTGAAAGACAAAGATATTGGATTGAACCCGACTCGGCAGAATTTAATTTACCGACAGCTACGAAATCAAAAGTTAATCATGCCAATAGCTGGTTTTATATTCCCACTTGGTCTAAAGTTTTACCCTTACCTCAAATAAACAGTGCAGAATTGGCACAAAAGTCTAATTGTTGGTTGATTTTTAATGGTGATTTAAGTACTAGCAATTGCCTAAAAGAAAGTTTAATTACAGCACAACAAGAAGTTATCACTGTCACTTGGAAAGAAGGCAGAAGGGCAGCCCTAAAAGATACCGCTACGCATGAGGAGCAGAAGGGAATTAGAGTAATCGATGAAACTCAGGTTATTTGCCCCCCGCAAGGGGGGATAAACGATCGCAATAACTACGAGGAATTATGGCAATACTTAGGCGATCGCGGTTTTATGCCCAGCCAAATTGTTTATTTTCCAGAATGCCTAGAGGATGATAAAACCAGGCACAATAATATTAGTTTTAATAATCTTTTGAATTTAGTCAGCTCGTTAGCTAAAAACAAGCTAGATAATTTTATTCAAGTTAGTATCTTGGTAAACAAT
>JBCCNG010000379.1:0-4919 GCA_039025955.1 Cyanobacteria bacterium P01_C01_bin.72
CTTTTGCAGATATTTTTCTGTCAATTCAACACTTAACTGAAAATAACCTTGATTAGCATATTGAATGGCGTTTTTTAACTCCTGGGCTGTGGTAGTTTTGAGCAAATAACCCTTAGCTCCATTATTTAATGCCCGACTCAAATGCTGTTCATTGTCATGAACTGTCAAAATCAAGACTTGTACCTGCGGGAATTGCCGCGTAATAATTTTGGTGGCGCTCAAACCATCCATCTGGGGCATTTCCACATCCATCAAAACTACGTCTGGCTGTAAACGAGGTATCTTTTCGATTGCCTCCTGACCATGATTAGCAAAACCAACTATATTTATTTCAGGTTCAGGTTCTAGATAAGTTTCTACTAATCTATGAGTTAAATTTTGATCGTCTACAACAAGAACGTTAATCATCTAAATTATGGCTAGGTGCTAAAGCTGGTAAAGAGCATTACGCCTAAAATGCTTGATTACAAATTTACTGATTTAGTATACAGTCTTCTCTTAAAAGTATTCAATTACAATTAGGCATCTCTTTAACCATAAATAGCAGCTAAAGTAGGGATCGGGTATGCCTAATGTTACATGCCATACCTTGAATTCGAAAGATTGGGGATGGGAAAATCAGAACCTCTAAGATATGTTGCTTTTAATACTTGATCGCTACACTTATTAGACTCTTTCTTTATTAGGCTCTCTCTACCGCAGAAAAGCTTTTAAACACAAACTGAGTTGCCCAGATAGCAAATAAAGGTAAACATACAGTGTGAATGATTAACACCGTAGTAGCGACACCAATACTTTGCCACTGCACTCCAATTAACAAGGCAATAGCAAACAAGAAAGTGAAAATAACATTCCAGAGCAAATCTATTTGGGGCTTATCTACGGCAATTAGCAGTTGAGAAGCAGAATCGGCAAAGGGACGAGGAATTGCTGAAAGGCAAATTAAAATTAGTACAGGGATCGCGGGAATCCATTTTTCGCCAAAAACAATTGGTACATAGATAGGTGCTAGGCTCGATTGCAGGAATACCATCGGTAGAATAATTAAAGAGATTGTTTTCAGGCTGCTAAAGTATCTCTGCTTAAATTGTGCTAAATCTGCACGAGCGTTGCATAGGTGGGGCAACAAAGCCGATTTTATTGAGGTAATAATTCCGAGACTGATACCTAAACCCGCATTAAAAGCAAAATAATAGATGCCCAATGCTTCAATGCTGAGAAAGCGCCCGATAATTAAATAATCCAAATTACCCCGTAGGTTATTAAGTAGCTCAACTCCTAAAACATTACGTCCAAAACGGAGCAAATCTCCCCAGCCAACAGCAGTAAACTTGAGCTTAGGTCGCCAAGAGTGATTTTTGAGCATAATATAGACCCAAATTGGCGGGACAAGGAGCTTTGGTAAAATAATTGCCCACATACCCCAGCCAGCGATCGCAAATATTAAAGACAGAATATTGTCCGTAGAAAACTGAACCATTTCTACTACAGCGATCGCTTTGAGGCGGTTTTCTCGCTGAATTAGGGCTGCTTGCACTAAACCATGGGGCAATAGCAAGAGGCTAATTGCCATGGTGCAGATGGGTAAAATTAGCTGTTCGTCGCGGTAAAACCAAGCTAGGGGAAACGCACCAACACATTGAATGATAAATAAGGCGAGGGAAATTGCCCAATTGAGCCAGTATGCAGACTGCGCCAGTTGCTCAATCTTCTCAGCTTTGGCTTGTATCAAACGAGTACCAATGCCATTACGGGTAAAGACTCGCACTAGATCATTAACTGTCAGCACAATTGCCACCAAGCCATAATCATGTTTGGTAAGAAATCGCGCCAAGACAATAGTTGTACATAATCGAGTGACCCGAATCACCGCCCCAGATAGCCCCAGCCATCCCAAGTTGCGAGTAAAGGGACTATCGATTTTTTTTAAGCGCTGGCTAAATTGGCCCCAAATTTGGTTTGCTTTCACGCTGTTATTTCCTCTAAAAATAGTGACCAACTGTGCAAAAATTCTGTCCAAGCATTGACCACCGAGGCTCGCCCTGCTTGTCCCCAAGCTACTAAGTCCTGATGGGGTAAAGATGCGATCGCTGCTGTCAATTGATCTGTTTCGGCTGGAGGTACTAGTAAACCGCAGCCTTGTACCTGTTCACTTAAGCCATCAATGGCAAAGGCAACTACGGGTTTACCTGCTGCTTTGGCTTCCAAACACACCAAGCCCCAAGGTTCCCAACGAGAAGGAATAGCGATCGCATCACAGTCGGCTAAGAAGTCTGGTACATTTGTAATTGCTCCGAGTAATTTAACCTGAGGCAAGTCTTGGGCTAAATCTTGAATTAACTGTTCATCTTGTCCATAGCCCCCCAAGTGTAGTTGAAATTCTGCGGGTGACAGGTTGCTAAAAGCTGTTATTAAGAGATCAAAGCCTTTTTGGGGAGCAAAGCGACCAAAAGCGCCAATTTTTAAAGGCTTACCTGGGCTTTTCGCTGGGATATTTAAGAATTCCTCGATGGGAGAAGCAGAAAAAATCGTTCTAATTTTCTCAGGCTTGACTAGCTTGTTACCTAACATCCAGTCTCTTTGAGCCGAGGAAATGCTCACCACTCCATCGGCTAGACCATATGCCATCCGCAACATCAAACGAAAGCGACACTGGGAGCTAACCTGATGTTGTTCAAATCCTTGGCAATAGTGATGATCGTAAATATAGAGTTGAGTGTGTTGTTTAAATAACCATAAATCTGCCAGATATTTCCAGGCGCAGGGATAGTGAAAGATGATCGCCTGGGGAAGATGATACTTGAGCTTGGCTTTAGCTTCCTCGATTCGTAATACCGCAAAATTAAACTTTTTTTCTAGTAATGAACTAGTTAGTTGTTTAACCAAACGATTTGAGCCTCCAGCCCGTTTATCCCCAATTAAATGCCAAATAATAGGTTTCATAGTTATCGCAGTACGTGGATTGGTTAGGACAAGCTAAATTGCTAGTTCATAAGCAATGAGTAATAAGTAATGAGTAATGAGTAATGAGTCCTAACATAAATTTGTATTGCTATATCTTTTTTGATCCATATTGATTGCACTCACGCTATCCAAGGTTCGAGATTCCTTTGAATCAAATCCTGACAGAGTAAAATGTCTGCACGATAAAGATCTAAAAGATACTGCCGCACCTCGTGAGAGATTTGCGGCGTATTAAGGTTCTGGTGCTGGATTTTTTGACGAAGTTGGGCGGGAAATAAAGGTTTGAGCAAAGTTTTAATTGGATTAGGTTTGGTTAAAATCCGATGCAGTAACTTATTTTTGGCCATCCCCGATTTATTGGGACGTAAAGTCATATCAGGAACAAAAGTACTGTCCACTTCTATGAAGCGAAAAATATCTTGTAAGGTAGCGATCGCATTAGCCTTTAAGTCTTCGTATAGATAGACTTTGATCTGATCAGAAGCAAAGATTTTATAGTAGTGCTGTAACTGTTTACCATAAAAACCAACCTGGATGTAATGCCAAAACCATTCCCAGTTATTAGCAATTCTCGTTGCTTCGTCCTGCAATGCTAAAGCGAAACTGGTGTGGGGTTCTCGATTATCTCTGATCGTGTGGAGAAAATTAGCATAGGCTCGTTCTATCGGATTACGCAACATCACGACTAAACGGACGTTAGGAATATATTTTTTGATTCGGGATGCTGCTTGAGGATAATAAAGATAGGAAGGACAAGCTTCACCGATACCTAATTCCTGGCTAGCACCGCTAAATTCTGCTTCATAGGAACTCAAATTAGTAATAGAAAATTCTTTTAAAGCTTCATCTCCAATACCTTGAAAATTAATTTCTTGACCTTCAAAAGCAAAAAAATTAGTTTCCTTATTGGGAGTCATGTAAATCTGCGGATGCTGTTGCAAATATTTGTGCAAAGCGGTTGTTCCCGATTTAGCTGCACCAATAATCAGAAAATTGGGTAGAGTCATTTTATTGATCACTCATTCGATATTTATAGAGTTCCCAATTATCTTTTTAAATATACATTTGTAATCTATTTTACAAAAAACAAAAGCAACAAGATTATAGTATTAATTAATAATTAATATAGCGATCACAGAGAGGAACTAGTTGTTGTTTCAAGAATTTTTCTTGCTCAAAATCAGCAAAATGTTGGCGAATAAAAGACCATTCTCCTGACCAATCCAGTGTATCTCTAGGAGAAATACGACGGACTAACTCGGGGTGACGAGCGTAGAATACAGCATCGGTTAAATCGCGATATAAACCGGTAAAAAAGTAATCATTTGTACGTTCCCAATAGTAACCTTCGCCCCATAGTTCTTCGTCCCACAATAGTTCGTCATCATAGTAGTAATAGTCGCGATACCGATAAGAGTTACGGTTACTGGAGATTTTTGTCCTTAATCTATTTTTGCTGGTTAATCGCTGCCGGAGTTCTGGTCTTTCTCTGTTTCTGTCTCGTTCTAGTAATAGATAGTAGTGATTGATATGGGGTTTTTGGCAGCTTTGATGAATAACCTGGTTTACTACTCGCCTAATTTCTGCTCGCTCACGACGATAGAGTGTATGGTGAATTCTAACTTTTTTGTTACGCATTTCAGGACGTAATAGCTTGAAAAAATAGTTTGTCCAATAATTGACTTTTTCTAGATTTTCTGGTTTTTGATGGCAATCTAGATAAGATTCACAATATTCATGAGCCATTGCTCTAGAGAGACCGATAACAGAGACAAATATAGTTACAAATATTGTTAGGGTAAATAATTTAGTGATTTTCATTTATTTGATCGACAAGTATAATTATTTTAGTTAAAAAAATAAATTTATTTGTTCAGCATAGCTACATAAACAATATTTTGAAATGGGTATTTTCATCCAAATCAATACTAAGAAAATCGCTCCAAATTTTGTAA
>JBCCNG010000380.1:0-4918 GCA_039025955.1 Cyanobacteria bacterium P01_C01_bin.72
AGACTCCATATAGATTTCAGAGAATATAAGTAGGTAATTAGTTCTGCTTAAGTACTTACTACCCTGGCTGCCTGACACAATTACCTCAAACCCGCTCAACATTAATTAAGTCCTCATGCAAATAATGTTAAGTTTTGACTTAAATGTATTTTGTTTATAAGACAACTAAAATATTATTTAGACAATAGCATAACAAAAGATTTGTAAAGACTTAAAATAATCAATTCTACAAAAGTTACAGTATTGAATTTGGTAAAACATTTATCTACTGACAGTTTGAGCAAAAAGCAGACAAAATCAAACTATGTAAGAACTCAAATATTCTGATTTCACTTATTCATTAGTTTAGATCATTGCTTATGACCACTGTAATTTATCCTAAGACCATCTCCGTGTCTAGGCAAAAGTCACTTAGAAATCAAATCTATTGATTGGGGTCTCATAATCAAAGGAGGAGAGAAATGTGTAAGCCTTGTAGCGATTTTAATGTTAACTTAACCTATCTGAAGGATCAAAAGTATGTTGGTACAATAAGTGATGTAGATAGCAAAATGAGTTCTTTCCTTGAAAGCAATAATATTCTCGGCGGAGCTTTGGGGATTGTTAAGAACAATGAAATCAGTTATCTCAAGACCTATGGAAATGCCACATTGGGAAATCCCGAAGCAGGAACTAATCAGGATGGAGCGCCGTTTACAATTGGCACTCCCTCAAATGTTGGCTCTATTTCAAAGACATTGACTGCTTTAGGGATCTTACGGCTATATGAGAGAGGGTATCTCGACCTAGACGATACAGTTAGTCAGTACATGCCTTTTATTCCATCATTCTGGCAGGCTGTTTCTCCGCTGACGATTCGAGAATTGTTGTCTCACCAGTCGGGTATACGCCGAGATCCTGTGTGGGGCTTTCCTAGTACGGAAGAACAACTACGGAGTGTATTTACTGATGCTGGAGAACATCCTGGTATTGAACCGCGATATGCTTATTGGGGATACCGCTCTACTCCTAATGATGGATTTGAGTCGGGAAGCACAGCCCGCTATTCCAATACTGGATATGCTTTATTGGGTGCTGTAATTGATTTCATTACGCAGAGAGATGAATTTGACGATATAGAGCAAGGCTACGAAAATTTTGTCTGGTGGAATGTGGGTATGAAGTCGGGCACTATCAGTGGTTCCACAATGAATTCAATGTGTCTGAATGCTTATTGGCGTCAGAGCGAGATACTTAATTTGGCTCTAGATTATCCGACAAATTCTAGCTTTAGAACACAGCAGTTCACTGGTTGGGAAGGTCCTCCAGGAGGATGGACAATGACTATTGGTGATTTGGCTAGATTGATGATTATGATTAACACGAATCAAATTATCAAAGCTGACACCAAAGTCGAAATGATGACTAATTACGGTAATGATTTTAATGGTGTAGGTTCGGCAGGCATCGGTTTAGGTGTGTTCCTATCTCAGCGATTTGGTGAGCCCACTTTTCTACATAACGGAAGCATTGGAAACTATACTGCTCGTTATGTTATGTGGCCAGAGGATGGATTAGGAATCGCACTGATGATAAACGGGAGCGCTTCACTTACAAACTTGTCCTATGAACTAGCTGAGATGTGTAGGAATACAAATTCAGGAGGGATAGTTTTTGCGGACGCTGACATTCAACAAACTCAAACAGCTGTTTATCGCCTAGTCGCGCAACGTGAAGTAGAACTTGTCAGTCTTGTACAGGCATTTCAAGCTCAACATGGCGATTTGGAGAAAGCTATTCGAGCAGCGATTAAAGTGTTGCTGGGAGACGAAACCGGGAAAAAGCTAATACGTAATTTCACGACAGGGGACTTTGAACAAGCTGCTCAGTTAGCACTACGATTACTGGAACAATCCAGTCCTTCACTTTCTGGCCCTTCAGCTGAGTTAGGCCCTTATAACCTTGAACAAGAATGTTAGGACAACTTGCCTGCCGACCCTGACAGGGTGACAAAGCAACCTACAACGTAGACAGGATAAGCCTCATCCCCCCAGTCCTGTTTTTTCAAATAGGTAGTCATGCACAGTACTAAAAACTAAAAAAATAAGAGCTAAGTAATCTGCTTACTCAACTCTCATCTTTATTTATACCCCCAAGGGAATTTGAATCCCTGTCGCCTCCGTGAAAGGGAGGTGTCCTAGGCCACTAGACGATGGGGGCTAGGGTTTGCTGCTCGCTTTTGTGTTAACTGCAACGTTTCTAAATATATCGAATATTTTTATCGCTGTCAACAATTTCGCCAAAAAATTCTCTACAAAAACTTAAAAACGCCCAAAACCGCCTTACATTCCCTGACGCATCTGTCGTAATCGCTTTTGAGCAGCAGGATCTAAAGCATTAAATAAAAAACGACTAGGAGGTTTACTCTTAGTCTGTTTCTTGGTTTTACTTTTAGTTTTCTGAACTGCTGACTCCACTTCCCTGGCTAACATCGGTGCGGAAAGCCATTCTGCCCCATAACCCACTACCGTCAACTGCTGGGCGCGATCGCTCGTTGCGACAATTAAGCGAGTTGATTCTTGCTGGTATTTCTTACGGGCAAAGGTGGCACAAAATTTCTCGATATAGGTATCGGCAGTTTCAGCGAAGGCGGTGTAATGTACTGACAAAGCGGCTGTATGTTTTTCAACACTACGGGGAGTATCCTGATAGTGGGCATCAAAGACTACTTTGGTGCGATATGCTACCGAGGCTGAATAATTAATCATACATTCTACTAGCTCAAAGCGAGCAGCTTCTAAGCCGTGGCGATCGCGACTTTTTTTTAAGTCTGACCAGTCGCCGATGATGTTGTAGCCATCGACGAGCAGGATTGCTTGATAGGAAGAGGAGGACATTGCAATGGAGGTTCTTGATTAGGGTTTGACAGCGACTTTTACTCATTCTAAGCAAATTTGTTAACAAAAAGTTAAACAGGCTCACAAACTGTCTAACCAGAACCGTCTGTTAATGTCTATTGGTAAAAAGTTAAGACAAAACTCTAAACTTGTCACGAATGGTTAATGCCTCTCCGTTGCTAGCAGCTTGGCTTTTAGAGCCTGGGGTTCTCCTTGAGCCGAAACCTTGCCTTTTTCTAACAGGAATGCACCATCGCAATAGTCTAATTCTTCCAGGCGGTGAGTAACCCATAAGGCAGTTAGTCCTCGCTTTTCCACCAGATTTTTCACCTGAGCTACTAGTTCTAGCTGGGTATCAGGGTCAAGCAGTGCCGTCGGTTCATCAAACAGGATTGCTTCACAGTTACGAGCGATCGCCCCAGCGATCGCAATACGCTGCTTTTGTCCCCCACTCAGAGCATGAATCGGTCTGCGCTCAAAATCTAAGAGGTTAACTGCATCCAGAGCCTCTCTGACTCGCTCCCTAGTTTGTACCTGAGTTAGATTTTCGCTAACCAAGCCAAAAGCAATATCCGCCCCCACCGTCGGCATCACTAGCTGATGATCGGGGTTTTGAAACACAAATCCCGTTTTGTGAGGCATGACAATTGAGCCAGTATCAGGAATCAGCAACCCTGCCAGCAACCTAAGTAGAGTTGATTTGCCGCTACCGTTATTACCCAGCAACATCCAAAACTCTCCTTGAGGTACTTGGAGGGAACAATTTCGCAACACCGAAGCTGTAGTTGACCAGCCAAAACAAATATTTTCGACGCGGATTATGGGCAGTTTGTCAGACTTGACGTTGGTGCTAATCATTATTTATCTGCGACCGCCGCAAAGAATCCTGGTACTCTTCCTTCAGCCATGCCGCCCGATTTTTTATTCACGCTGATGGCACAGATTAAATGACCTTTAACCGCAACCTTTTTATCTTCGTCTTTATCACAAGTCAGCTCAATCAAGTCAGCGCTACCCGAATTCATCGCTTCTTTGATCTGCTGGTACAGACTCTCAGCTGCTTCAGCTTCTTTTCGCTGCACCTGAATCGGCAAGGGAATATCTTGTAAAACAATATCGATAGTGAACATGATCTTTTTTTCTCAATAATGGCAACTATTTGATTATCGTCCAGATTCTCGCAAATTCCCATCTTTGTTTGAGTTCAACTATTAAAAATCTTTATTTTTTCTTTGGTTTTTCCCTAGCAATTCTAGTTAATTTCTTTTATTATGTGTACTATAAGTAAAGAAAAGTTAACTTTTCTCACAATTGACTTGATGTATTTTCGTGTCGAGTCTCCAAATTGTAATAATTCCTAACGATCTTAAGTACGTAAATTTTCGGAGATCTATTTTATATGACAATAGCAGTAGGACGCGCACCAGCCAAGCGCGGTATCTTTGATGCCGTTGATGACTGGCTCAAGCGCGATCGCTTTGTATTCGTAGGCTGGTCTGGTATCCTTCTTTTCCCCTGTGCCTACATGGCCATTGGTGGTTGGCTTACCTGCACCACTTTCGTTACTAGCTGGTACACTCACGGTTTGGCTTCTTCCTATCTCGAAGGTTGTAACTTCTTAACCGTAGCTACCTCCACTCCCGCAGACAGCATGGGTCACTCCCTATTATTTTTGTGGGGCCCTGAAGCAGGATGGAGTTTCACTCGCTGGTGTCAAATCGGTGGACTTTGGGCTTTTGTAGCTCTTCATGGTGCATTTGCGCTGATCGGCTTTATGCTACGTCAGTTTGAAATTGCTCGTTTGGTAGGGATTCGTCCTTACAATGCGATCGCATTTTCTGCGCCCATCGCCGTATTTGTATCAGTATTTTTGCTCTATCCTTTGGGACAGTCTTCCTGGTTCTTTGCACCCAGTTTAGGGGCTAATCAACTTGCAATCCTTGGGTTTACTTACGAGGAATTTGTAGCCAATTTAGGGGAGGCCTTAAATGACTATTACCAAGGCAATCTAGACTACTGGGATATGAGTTCACTCCAAAAAT
>JBCCNG010000381.1:0-4897 GCA_039025955.1 Cyanobacteria bacterium P01_C01_bin.72
AATAGTAGCGAGTTAGAGTATCCCTTCGAGAGAATTATCGAAACATTAAAAGCTGCAAACGCTCAACGCGAATGCGTTGCCAGTCGTCTTACGGCGATCTGAGCCAGGAGCGCATGCGCTAGCTATTTAGACTACCTACTAACTGAATCCCGATAATACTATGACTAACGATGCTCTAGAAAGACTTAGAAATAGAAAAAAGCCAAAGGTAGAAAGTCGCGATTTGGCTGAGGCGTTGCCTACTAGTGACAGCTTGACCGCTTCTAACAATCTAGATGTCGAGATATCTACACAAACTGATATCTCGAAGTCTTCATCTCTTTTGCCAAATCAAAATGAGCAAAACGCTGGTGAGATAGATTTTGCTACAAAGCAGACGACAATTAGATTAGAGAAGCAAATTCTACAAAGAATATGTCAAGTGTGCCAAGAGTCAGAAATCAGCCGAGAAGTATTGTTAGAGGCTCTTTTTGTTAATTTTGAAAACCAACAATCGGTTCAACCAAAGGTTATTAAAGAAGCGAGAAAAAGAGATGAACGTCGTAAAGAAATTGCAAATCAGCGTCGCGCCAAGTCAATGATTAAACGCTATGGTTAGCTGCAATCATTTTACTTACACCTTCAATATTTACCGCCTTAAACACAAAAAAGGAGATAAATACCTATTAGTATTAGTTTTACCTCCTTGATTTAGCAACGAATTTTCGCTGTCAACGATAGCTTTTAACGGACATTCCGCAGGTAGTTCAGCAAAGTTCGAAAATCCCCCTCCTATTAAACAGTCTTCAAGGGGAAAAACTAGTAATTAATAATTCATGGAGCAATAACAGTGAAGCTGCGCCACTTTGCCGTTGAATTGATGTTTTCCAATTAAGAGTAAGCTAAACAATTTGCTCCCACGCCCGCTAATCATCCTCTTTAACTACAAGAATGTCATCAATCGAGAGTTCTTCATTACCGGATAGCTCTCTAACCCAATCTCTTAGACGAATAAGTGTTGAATACTCGCTACGAGCTAAAGTTCCGTTTTTAGCAGCGGATAGAGTTCTTCGATCTATCTTCATTCCCTTCATTATCAGTTCTTCATATGCAGCGTTAACTGACAAATTTTCAGACCAATACTGACTAATATCGACGTAAGCTCTCATATCAAATTTCGATACTATTACGTCGATGATGTTCCCATTTATTTTAAACTAGACGTTAATGCTATAACGCCTGAGTATGTACGTTGATGTATAGCGTTAAGCACAAACTAAAAACTAATCATTTAGCAAAGAAAGTGCGTTTTTTTCCTGCGTCTACCATTGGAGCATACACATCAGAACAAAAGCTATGGCAAGCGTTAAAAACTGCGCTTGAACACGAGCCAGGTAAAGCCTATTTTGGTTTTCGTCCCAGACACAATAACGGCAGAGTTATCAAAGAATCCGATGTGTTAATCATGCATCAAAAATACGGAATTTGCGTTATTGAATGCAAGGGTTGCAGAATAAACGATATCAAAGAAATTGAAAACAACGAATGGCGTATGATCGACGGATGGTACGCCAAAACTATGCAGCCATTAGCCCAGGCAAGAGCCGCTATGTACGCTGTCCAAAATGAAATCGAATCTCATGCTGCTACTCTTGGAACGAACAAGTCTCAACTACTAAATCTTCATTACAGTTGTTTTGTAGCCCTGCCATATATAACCAGAAAACAATGGCAGGATCAAAAATTGTCTGGTTTGCCAAGCCTTCGTGGAGCTATTTTTTTTCAAGAAGATTTGACTACCAGAGGCATTTGCCATCGTCTTGCTGAACATCAAGGTTTTAAAATAAACGAGGTCGATAATCGAGTCTGGTCTAGTATCTGGAATTTCTGTAAACGAGATAACTTAAGAACTGTAGTAGAAGAAAAAACGAAGGAGTCTAGCGGCATAGTTAGGCTGATGAACAATATTGCCAGTAAGACCATTGTTTTAGATCGGCTTCAGCAAAAAATGGCTTTAGAGATTCCTCCGGGTCCACAGCGATTACGAGGGCTTGCAGGTACGGGCAAAACAATTTTGTTAGTCAAGCGTGCAGCAGCAATGCACTACGAATATCCTGACTGGGATATTGTCTTTACTTTCTATGCAAAATCTCTCTATCAGCAAACCCGCAAATCAATTGACTGTGCTTATCGAGAACTGCTAGAGGGACACGGTTTAATGCCAAGAAGCCCAAACTGGCAGAAGTTAAAGATTTGCCATGGCTGGGGTGGTCAAAAGGGTAGAGCAGGATTTTATTCCAGTCTCGCCCTTGAATGTGAATCTAATCCTAAAACGCCCAGTGATGTCAAGCTGGAGTTAGAAAGGGATTCGGAAAAACGAAACAAGTATTATAAGAAACATTTTGCTTACGTTTGCGATTGTTTAGAAGCAGATGTCGCAAATATTCCCGAACTGTACGATGCCATCATTATTGATGAGGGACAGGATTTGCCCCCTTCTTTTTATCGCTTGGCTTATCGCTCCCTAAGAAAGCCTAAACGGTTATATTGGGCTTTTGACGAAGCCCAAGGGCTAAATTGCCTTACTATACCTGATTCAGAATCTATTTTTGGGAGAAATCCCAGAACCAATGAGTTAATAGTAGACCTGCGGGGGCAATATGAGGGGGGAGCGCAAAAAAGCTACGTTATGAATACCTGTTATCGCACTCCCAGACTGCTACTGATGGTGGCACATGCAATTAATATGGGTCTTTTTCGCCAGGGTGGCGTTTTACAGGGCGTAACGACTAAAGCAAACTGGAGTCGTCTGGGATACGAAGTGTTAGGCAACAGTGACTTCTCTGATCGCAGCGTCAAAGAAGGCAAGACAGTTAAGATTACACGACTCGACGAAAAGAGTCCACATGAGGTTGATCGAACTGACGTAGACTATCGAGATGTCGCTAATTCTTTGCTAGAAATTCAACAATTTGCCGACGAAAAACTAGAAATTGAATGGATTGCCGAGCAGGTGACGAAAGATATTAACGTTCGTGAGTGGAACGAGAGCGATATCACCATCGTGAGCCTCAACGGTACAAAAAGCACAGAGTATCATGACAAGTTAAAGCTCACGCTACAGCGAAGGGGAATCTCAGGCTATATTGCTCATGATTCAGTTTTTCGCTCACCACAGAGCGTTACTATTTCTAGTGTTTTTCGCGCTAAAGGGAATGAATCTTGGAAGGTTTATGTCTGTCGGTTTCAATACGCATATTCTAATAAGAGGTCGCGTGATGATTTGATTATCAAGCGTAATCAGGCCTTCACTGCCATAACTCGTTCTAAGGCTTGGTGTGTCATTACTGGTTTACATAGTCCTATATTTGATGAGTTAGAGCAGGCAAAATCTCATTGTCCTACCTTTGCTTTCCCTGCCTTTAACCAAAAATCTCTGGCTAGAATCACCGACGACAAAGATCCAATTTACTGAGACTGATGCTCAAATGCTGCCAGTTAATTTTGATTGATTGAAATTCCTATTTTACTTTTTTATCTGGAGAGCAATCGCTATGCATTTCTTAATAGCTTATTTTTTCTCTTTTCTTCTGTCTAACTTTACTTAATCTTCTCTTTAGAAATCAGCATTCAAGCCAACTCTTTATTGATGAGAAAGGCAAAGCTACTTTGGTAAAGCCCACCTATAGTAAGATTACCTCTGAAGGCGGAGAAGAGAAGCAGGTTATGCTGCTTCAATGCGATCGCCAAGAAAGAATGAGTAAATCGGCATTCAAAGCAAGAGAGTTCAAAAAGGTATCAGAAGAGGTCTTCTGTAAAATATGGCAAGCAAATGTACTAGATGCTCCTGAGTTAGAAACATCCGTGTTCTATCTCGTATCGGGACTGCTACTGCCAATCTGGAATAAGCTAGGAGGAGATAAAGATAGCGTTAAAGTATGGCGACTAACCACCGACAGCAATCATACCCTCTTAGGTAGAGTTTTCAATGAGGCTCAGATGCAGTCTATTCTGGATAAACTAGAACCTGGGGACATATTATCTCCATCATCTGTAATTACCATAGCTCAACAAGGAGGAAAAGCCAGAATCAAGGATGACCTTTACTTGGTTCAAAGTAGGGTGAACAATATACCTCGCTTAGAAATTTTGGGATGGAACTATAAAAGAATTCCCGAATTTCAAAGTTATGGTTGTTACGAAGAGATTATCAAGTATAACTCTCGTTTGTTTGTACCGACTGACAAATCACTAGAAGTAATTGCTCGACTGAGAACTGCTTGAAAAACTACCTAGTCCTGCCCTAAAGTGACATTTATTCCCTGGTTAAATACCAGGGTTATTTTTTTTCTTTATTAACTAGTAGGAGTCTACTCGTTTATGAATTTTCGCTTTTAGACAACCTATAATCCTTTATCTCTAAAATCTAATATTAATGCGCCCAGCAGGATTATTCCTTTGGCAATCAAGAACGTGGGTGTAGATAGCAGTAGTCTTGGGGTCGCTATGTCCTAGCATATCCTGAACCTCTCTGAGGGTCGAACCATTTTGCAGACTCAAAGTCCCTGCGGTGTGACGCAAACTATGGGGAGAAAGGCGACTTTCTAAGTCACTATGTTTGAGATTACATTTTTCTAGATAACCATCAACAACATGACCAATGCCGCTTCTTGATAAACGTTGACCGTAACGACGGTTTGAGAAAGAGAGTACCAAAGGCGAAGCAAGATTTAACTTTTCTTTGGTAGCCTGACGACAGGCACGATATTCGACTATTTCACGAGCCACATCAGGTCGTAAAATTACTGTTCTGATGCTCTTCAGGGCTGTCGCAGCGTCGAAATGCATCGGGCTAATCTGGGAGATATTAGCGAGTCCTATGGTCAGCATTATCTCAGGCTGGATGGTAAGAACAGCA
>JBCCNG010000382.1:0-4896 GCA_039025955.1 Cyanobacteria bacterium P01_C01_bin.72
CCTGCTGTAACGCATCAAGATCTAATTTCCCTTCCAACCTTAAAACACAGGGAACATTGTAGGAATTATTCTTAGGCTCTAACTGCTGTACAAACCATAACCTTTGTTGGGCAAAGGATAGAGGAATATCTGTGCCTTTATCTCTCAGAGGAATGCGATCGCTTTGGTTTAGTTGTATTCCTTTCTCCTTTAGTTTTGCTTCTAGCAATGCTCGCTGTTCGGGAGATAGGTTTTTAAGCTGTTGAGAAAAATTCCCCATTGACTGTAAAAAAATCTAAGATTTGAAGTGAAATAATTACTGAAGATGTATCGTCATAAGATACCCAGTACCAACCAAGTAACTGCGAACTTAGAGAGTACATATTTTGCACGAAAACTCAAGCTACAGCGTACTTGTCGATTTTAGTATTATACTGATTATATCTATTTTCAGTCCCAAAATTAAGAAGTGCGATCGCAACAATAAGTATTATCAACTTAATGATAATAGTTTGCAGTAAACTTGATTAATGTAAAGAGCAGGGGTGCAGAGGAAGCAGGGGGAACAATAGAAAAGAATATTATTCGCCCAATAGAAAATATTATTGCCTTGATTGAATTTATTCGTAGTGGTTGTAAATAAAAATATTACGAGTCTCATTTAACTGATTTTAACCCAATAAAGGGCTTTCTCTGTTCCTAGTCCCTACTTGCCAGTCCCCTGAACAAATAGCCTAAAGATTATCACAATTAATTATAAAGACTATCATAATGAAAACTATTGATGAATTTCTATTAGAACTAAGTGATCGCGATATTAAGTTTTGGCTAGAAAGGAAAGATGATAACGAAAATAAGCTTCGTTTTAATGCTCCAGAAGATGCTTTAACTGAAGAATTAATGGTTCAGCTAAAGGAGCGCAAATCAGAAATAATTGAGTTTTTAGCAGTAGCCAATAACTTTCAAGTTAGGAAGTCAGAAATCAAGCCAGTAGCTCGTCATAATTCTTTACCTCTGTCTTTTGCGCAACAAAGACTGTGGTTTATGGAACAGTTGCAGCCTGGAGGCGGTGCTTATAATATCCCTACAGGAGTTAGACTGACGGGGGATTTAAATTTAGGAGTTTTCCAGCAAAGTCTACAGGAAATTATTCGTCGTCACGGAGTTTTAAGAACTAATTTTAAGACGGAAGCAGGACAACCAGTTCAAATAATTAATCCTGAAGTTGATTTTGATTTAACTATTAAAGATCTTCAAGAATTAGAAACAGAAGAAAGAGCCATAAAGGTACAAGAATTATCTCGTGAAGCAGCTACTTACACTTTCGATTTAGCCAAAGATTTATTATTAAGAGTCTCGGTAATTCATCTAGCACCCCAAGAGCATATCGTTTTACTAGTAATGCACCATATCATTTCCGATGGTTGGTCGATGGACATCTTAGTAAGAGAATTAATTACTCTTTATAAATCCTACGTCGCTGGAGAAGCATCGACCTTACCAGAGCTAAAAATTCAATATGCCGATTTTGCTGCTTGGCAAAGGGAGTATTTACAGGGAGAAGTATTAGACAAACAATTAAATTTCTGGAAGCAGCAGCTATCGGGTACGTTACCAGTCTTGCAACTACCTACAGATTTTCCTAGAGGTAGAGTGCAAACCTTCAAGGGCGCAAACCAATCTTTTGAGTTGGGAAAAGAACTTACCGAGCAATTAAACGCCCTAGCGCAAGAGTCTGGGGTGACAATATTTGTCTTGTTATTGGCAGCCTACAAAGTTTTACTATCCCGTCATAGTGGACAAGAAGATATTATCGTTGGTGTTCCTATTGCCAATCGCAATCGCACAGAAATTGAAGATTTAATTGGCTTCTTTACCAATACTTTGGTTTTGCGCTCCGATTTATCCCATCGTCCCAGTTTTAGAAAATTATTAGCTCAAATCAAAGAATCAACCTACAGTGCTTACGACCATCAAGACTTGCCCTTTGAAAAACTAGTAGAAGAATTACAGCCCGAACGAGACTTAAGCTACAATCCACTATTTCAAGCTAAATTCCGCCTCGAAAACTTACCCCAACCCGTCAGCATCCCCGACTTAACCATCTCTCCCCTAAAACAAACTGAATTCGCTGCCAAACTAGACCTTAGTTTAGATATGTACGAAACCACAAAGGGTTTAGTCGGCGGTTTTGAATACAACAGGGACTTATTTAATCCTGAAACCATATCTCGCCTGGCAGACCATTTTAAAATCCTGCTACAAGGCATTGTTGACGATCCCGACTGTCCAGTTTCCGAATTACCTATACTAACCCCTGCTGAAAAACAACAGATACTCGTAGATTGGAATAATACGGCAGTAGAATTTCCCGAAAACCTTTGTTTCCATCAGCTATTTGTAGCCCAAGCAGCCAAAACCCCCGATAACATCGCTCTAGTATACCAAGACCAAGAAATAACCTACAGCGAACTAAATATACAAAGCAGCCATCTAGCCAGCTACTTATCTATTCTGGGAGTAAAACCAGAAACAAGAATCGGCATCTGTTGCGATCGCTCTTTTGAGATGATACTTGCTTTCCTGGCAGTCCTCAAGGCAGGCGGTGCATACGTCCCCCTCGATCCCGCTTACCCCCAAGAAAGACTCGATTACATTGTTCAAGACAGCGGCATAAATATCTTACTCACCCAATCCCAACACCAAGAAAAATTTCCTAATAGCAACCTAACATTTGTCGATCTAAACTCTCCCCTGCCCCTCCGCTCCCCCGCTCCTCCGCTCCCCGCCTCCTCCGCTCCCCTACATCCAGAAAACCTGGCATACATAATCTATACCTCTGGCTCGACAGGCAAACCCAAGGGCGTATTAATTCCCCATCGTGGACTTACCAACCTCACCCAACACAAAATAAAAGCCTGTCAAGTTGATGCTAGTAGCTGCGTGCTGCAATTTTTCTCCTTTAGCTTTGATGCTTCAATTCCAGAGATTATTATGTCCTTGGCTTGTGGGGCAAAACTCTGCTTGGCAGATAAAGAAACCCTGCTACCAGGAGAAGGATTATTAAATCTATTGCGATCGCAAAAAGTTACTCACGTTACGATGACTCCTTCGGCTTTAGCTACCCTACCCGCAGCCGAATTACCCGATTTAAAAATGGTATTGGTAGGAGGGGAAGCACCATCAGCAGAGTTAATTAATCAATGGTCGGAAAATCGACTATTTATAAACGCCTATGGTCCGACAGAGGTTACGGTCAATGCCAGTATGGTTAGCTGCGGTAATGGCAACCCCGTAGAGCCAACAATTGCTCCTAGTGAAAACAAACAACTCTACATTTGCGATCGCAATTTACAATTAGTCCCCGTTGGCGTTGTAGGAGAATTACATATTGCTGGAGTTGGACTCGCCCGAGGCTATTTAAACCGCCCAGATCTGACTGCGGAGAAATTTATACCAAACCCTTTTTCATTTAAAATTGAGCATTTAACATTGCGAGACAGTGCGGACTCGGCGGTTTCCGTCGATAAGCAACTGTCGAGGGCGAACATTTCTTCCTCAGCTTCCCCTGCTTCTTCAGCTTCCTTACTCTACAAGACTGGAGATCTCGCCTACTACTTACCCGGTGGCAGAATTCAGTTACTAGGGAGGATTGACAACCAGGTTAAGATTCGTGGATTTAGGATCGAGCCAGGAGAAATTGAGCTTCTGATTAATCAGCATCCCGATGTAAAAATTAGCGTTGTAACTCCTTTAGAAAATAGTCAGGGCATAAAGTATTTAGCAGGTTATATCGTTCCCAAACAGGGTAAAGAGATTAAAGTGGGGAACTTATCTAATTATTTGCGATCGCAAGTTCCTAATTATATGATTCCCCAGCATTTAATTGTTTTAGATGCTTTACCCTTAAACCCCAATGGGAAAGTCGATCTAGCAGCATTACCAACACCTAACGAAATTAGACAGGAAGCAACCACAGAAGTTATTGCGCCACGAAATGATAATGAAGCCAAACTAGTAGAAATTTTTATCCAGGTACTAGAAGTAGAGCAAGTCAGCATTGACGATAACTTTTTCGATCTTGGGGGACATTCTCTACTCGCTACTAAACTAATCGCTTTATTGCTGGAAGAATTTAAAATCGATATCAACGTCATTGACTTGTTTGAAGCCCCGACTGTAGAAGGATTAGCCAAGCGTATTGAAGATAAAATTAATTTTAAAGAAATATCTAGCAACGATGATGATGGTGATGAACGAGAAATAATCAAAATTTAGAAGTCAGAAATCACAAAGGCGATCAGGTTCGCCGCATGTAGTCAGAAGTCAGAAGTATTATCTCTCCTGCACCCCTGCACCTCCGCGCATTAAAACTATGGCAACAACAACCCAAACTCCCTGGCTTCCGCAAATTAAAAATAATCCGCAAGCAAAACTACGCTTATTCTGCCTACCCTACGCTGGTGGTTCTACTTACATATATGATCGCTGGTCGGATTTTTTACCCGATACTGTAGAAGTTTGCCCCATTGAGTTACCAGGAAGACGCAAAAGATTCACCGAAACTCCCTATGACAGTATTAATGTTCTCGTATCGGATTTAGCAACAGTCTTACTACCCCACCTTGATAAACCCTTTGCCCTTTTTGGTCACAGTATGGGTGGGTTGGTCAGTTTTGAACTTACTCGTCTACTGCGTCGTAGATACTATCTACAACCACTTCATTTATTTATTTCCGCCTGTCGTGCGACTCAACTTCCTCGCTCAAAGCCGCCAATTCATCATCTAGACGACACTGCCTTTACTCAAGAAATAATGCGTTTGGGTGGTACTCCCCAAATAGTTTTAAACAATAAAGAAATGATGGAGTTAATTTTACCTGCCCTCAAAGCTGATTTTAAAGCGATCGAGACTCA
>JBCCNG010000383.1:0-4891 GCA_039025955.1 Cyanobacteria bacterium P01_C01_bin.72
ATCTGGTTTATTTATAGCTGAGATAAAGATTTTACTGGCAATCCATAATTCTCTTGTCGTATTACGTAATGTTCAATAGCATTAAATAGTCGCAGATCTAAGTATTTTTAACTACATTTATTTTATTTAATCAAGCTCTAAGCCTCAGAAAAAAGTAATTTTTACTATTTACCAGTCACAGTTTTTTAGCTTAATCAATAATTGACGGGCATTTATAGACTATTAGCTGTATTTTTGCCTCTGACTCTAATTATTTTTACTCTAAAAAACAATTGTAATTACTAAGCGGCAAGTACTCTTAAACGAATTAATATAATCAACTGCCATATGAAACGTAAACTACTAATTTTGGGTACAAGAGGTATTCCTGGCAACCACGGGGGATTTGAAACCTTTGCCCAAAGATTAGCATTATATTTGGTTAATCGAGGCTGGGAAGTAACAGTCTATTGTCAAGATTCAGGTCAAGAGCTAACGCCTAAAACTTGGAATGGTATTAACTTAGTTCACATTCCTACTAAAAATAATGGCGCTTTATGGTCAATAATTTTTGATTATAAATCAACTGTTCATGCCCTCAAGCAAGAGGGAGTAATTCTCGTTTTAGGTTACAACACGGCAATCTTTTCGCTGCTTTATCGTCTCAAAAAGCGTATGGTCGTTACCAATATGGACGGTATGGAATGGTGGCGTGAAAAGTGGAATGGAATCCAAAAAGCCTGGCTTTATATTAATGAGAGATGTGGCGTTTGGTTTAGCGATCGCCTGGTTGCCGATCATCCAGAAATTGCCCAGTACTACATTAAAGGAGGAGTTGCCCCAAACAAAATTGCCACTATCCCCTATAGTACAGAAGCGGTAGAAACCACTGATGTCGAATATTTGAGTCAATATAAGCTGCAACCAGAGAGCTATGCCCTGATAATTGCCAGACCAGAACCAGAAAACCTGATTCTAGAAATAGTGAAGGCATTTTCTCGCCGCCAGCGTCACTGCAAGCTAGTAGTTTTAGGGCGCTATCAACCAGAAGCTAACAGCTATCACGCTCAGGTAATGGCAGCCGCCAGCGATGAAGTGGAATTTATTGGTGGAGTGTACGATAGACAGATCGTCAATTCTCTTCGTAGTCATGCCAAACTTTACGTCCATGGGCATACTGTCGGCGGAACAAATCCTTCTCTGGTAGAAGCTCTAGCCGCAGGTACGCCAGTTTTAGCCCACAACAATCACTTCAACACGTGGGTAGCGGGTACAGAATCACTTTATTTTGAGAGCGAAGTCCACTGCGCGGAATTATTTGACAGTACTCTCGATAATCCCGAAGTTCTGCAAGCCATGAGTCGAGCTAGTTTAGAACGTTATCAACAGGCATTTTCTGGCGATCGCGATTTAATCGATTACGAACAGCTATTAAGTAACTGCTTAGGTCAGTCGCAACCATTAGTGATTGAGGAGGTAGTTCCTGCAACTAATGCGAATCCCTCTCCCGTAGCATCTAAATCCAAACCATTGTAATCAAAACCATCGTAATTCTTCTCCGCCTGATGACCCTTTGCAAGAATCTAACCTCATGATCGAGATCCTCATAGTTGACGACCAGAAATATGTCAGAGAACAGTTAATTAGCCATTTTGCGGCTGCACCCGATCTGCAAGTGATTGCTACGGCAGAGAACGGCATTGACGCTCTCGACAAAATTAAAATTTTTCAGCCTCACCTAGTCTTTATGGATGTAGAGATGCCTGGTGGAATCACTGGTTTAGAAATGACTAGTGCCATTACTAATCTTCATCCAGAGATTAAGGTAATTATTTTAACTGGCAACTACACTGAAGAATATGGACAGCAAGCAGTCCAGGTAGGTGCAGGGGCATATTTACCCAAATCTACACCCCCAGAGCAGCTAATTGCTGTGGTGCGGCGTTTATGTGCTTCCGAACAGTTAGTAACTAACTCTAGCTCATCCCAGCTCAAACAAGGACAGAATCTTGATAGTATTGTGAGCTACGTTCGTCCAGATAAAACCATTGCTCAGGACGATTCCAAAACCGAACTTTTTGCCAGATCGGCAACCCCTCTATATTTAGAACAAAAATCAGCCCCGCAGCCTAACCTGAAACGGTTTCTAACTTTAGGAGTACTTTGTAATGGTTTAGTTTGGCTTTTGGCATTAGCCTACCTTAAACTTACTCCTCCCACCTATACCAGCCAGTGGGGAGTAAAAATTTTAGAGATTGATTCAGGGGTAGAGGTCGTCTTACCCGACGGTGGTAAAGCAACTTCCGCCGCAGGTGGTTGGACTCCCCCTACAGGTCAAGATACCCGTAATGACTATGTGTATGTCGCTACTAGCCCCGATCTAATTGAAGAGGCTGCGAACCTGGCGAACGTTAGCGTTGAAGAATACAAAACTCCGCAAATTGATGTGGATGAGGAAAATGGCATCATCGCTTTCCAAATTGCTGGCAGCACTCCCGAAGAAGCAAGAGCGAGAGCGCAAGAATTTCATCAAACGATGAACCGACAAATTGAGGAATTGAGAAAAACAGAGTTAGCCAGACAAGAACAAGAAACCCAAGCAACCCTAGTAGCCGCCAAAGAAAAATTGAATCGCGCCCAGCAAAAACTTTCGGAGTATCGTGCAAAATCAGGCATTAGCACCGATGAGCAAATTCAAAACCTGACAGACAATATCGAAAATCTGCGCCGCCAAAAAGCCGAATTACTGGCTCAACAGAAGGGGTTAGCAAATCGCTACGGTCAACTCAGCCAAGATGTCAATAACTTGGGGTCTGCGGCGACGGGCGATGCTTACCAGCTAGTAGGAGATACGGTCTATCAAGAATATCGCACCCGCTATGCTCAAGCCCAAAGCTCTTTAACTAACCTCTCGGATCGCTTTACCCCTAGTCATCCCATCGTCCAAAGCAAAAAAACTGAAGTGGAGAGTATTGGTCGGGCAATGAGTAAAAGAGCCAGTCAGGTATTGGGCAGACCTCTCAGTCTTGCCGCTCTCAGCAGAATTGATTCTTTGACTCTCGATCCGCAAAATGTTTTAGCCAGAGAGGGGCTACAGCAAGATCTCTTGAGTAATCGAGCTGAATGGCAGCGGCTCAAAGCACAAAATCAGGAGCTAGAACAGCAAATAAATACCTTGGAAGCTCGTCTACGTAACATGTCTCAACAACAGTTTCAGGTAGATAGCCTCAAGCGGGATCTTCAGGTAGCAGAAACCGTATTTGCCTCTACCCTAGCCAAGCTGGATCTGGCTCAAGAAGATATTTATTCGATTTATCCTCCCCTCCAGCTAGTGACTCAACCAAACCTCCCAGATAAGCCTTCCAACCCCAATCCTGGCTCTGTCTTTATGGGGGCATTGGCTGGCTCTTTTCTGGTCACCACAGGCTTAGGTCTACTGTGGTTTGATCGCCAGAAATTTGGCTTTGATCACTCCATTGCCAAAGAGTCTTTATCTTCTTCCCCTGCCTAATTGAGCGTCATGAGTAAAGCAATCAATAATTTCAAAAGTCGTTTTGTACGGCAGATAGTCAGCAGCTTTGGTCTGAGGGTAACCTACACGGGCTGTACTTTTTTGACCAGCCTGCTCTTAGCTCGTTTTTTGGGGGCAACAGAATTTGGTATTTATAGCTATGCTTTTGCCTGGTCGTATCTGCTGGGGGTATTGAGTACTGTTGGGCTTGATAGTTTGCTTGTGAGAGAGGTAGCAGTATATCAAAACAGTGGCAATTGGGGGATGCTGCGGGGTATTTTGCGCTGGGCAAATCTAATCTCCCTATGCTGTAGTATAGTGATCGCTGTCTGTGGCACGGCGATCGCCTGGGGAACAGGGATGGCACAAGATCCTCCTTTGTTTACCGCGTTTTGTCTGGGCATGGCAGCCTTACCCTTTACTGCCCTGAGAAACCTCAGAAGAGGCGCAATGCGAGGTTTACAACAGGTTGCTCTGGGGCTTGTTCCCGAAATGCTAATTGCCCCTGTGGTCATTCTGGGATCATTTCTCTTTGCTTTTGCCCTGTGGCGGGACTCGCTTACTGCCTCCTGGTGCATTGCTATCTATACTCTCGTCACCGCAGCTACCCTGTTAATTAGCGTCATTCTCCTGCGCAAGTCTCTGCCTCCTGGAGTATTTTTGCTCGCGCCCCAATATCAAATTCGCTCCTGGTTGGCTAGTGCCCTGCCTTTTATGCTGATCGAAGGTATCTACGTGATTAACGTTAGAGCCGATATTCTGATGTTGGGTAGTTTACGCAGTCTTGCCGACGCGGGTATCTATGTCCCCGTCAATCGTGGAGCGCAGCTAATCAACTTTGTCCTGGTGGCAGTTAGTAGCGCCCTCGCACCGCAGATTGCTAGCCTGTATGCCGCAGGTAAGTTAGACCGACTCCAGGCAATAGTAATCAAAACTTCTAAATTAGCTTTGCTACCGACTTTAGTCATTACTGCCTGTTTAATTGCCATTAGCCCTGGATATTTAGGCTTGTTTGGCACGGAGTTTATTCAGGGTCGGGCTGCCTTAATTGTCCTCTGTTTGGGGCAACTATTTTTTACTATTACAGGACTAGGAGGATTATTACTCAACATGACAGGTAATGAAAAGTATACTGCCATCACAGGAGTCGGCGGTGCTGGATTAAACATCTGTTTAAACTATGTTTTGATCTCCCGCTGGGGCGTATTGGGAGCAGCGATTGCCACATCGATCAGTATGCTGTTAATGAATTTGACTAATATCATTCTGGTGCGATATAAATTGCAGCTTAAAAGTACAGCGATTGGTTTATAAATTCACTAATAATCAATTTTTTACATACATTTTTTAACACACAAACTTTTTACGCCAAGATTATGATTAACTTTACTGAAATTGAAC
>JBCCNG010000384.1:0-4890 GCA_039025955.1 Cyanobacteria bacterium P01_C01_bin.72
ATTATAAGGTTGGAAAATCCGAATCCTTCAACCTTTACCTTCACAACCAAATTCTTAACATCTCCAAAATCACTACAAACTATAGTCAAGGAAAATAAGTCATGACCAACATAAAAACAGAAATCAAGCACTCTGAAAGCCGTCTTAACATTTTAGATTCAATTGAAGCTGATTTGAATAGCATTTTGACGGAAGAAATCTTACAAGAATTTGCTAATGACATCAGCTGCTGCGTTTAGTTTACCGATAAGTTATCAACGCTAGCTTGATTAAGTAAAATCTAATATTTTTTGAAGGCATTTAAAATAGTTGGACAAAATCAACCCAAATGCCTTCAAGAGCAAAAACTTAACTTGTATCTTTTTCTAACAATCAAATTTGGAAAAAGTGCATATTCCGCCAAGTGCCTCAAGAGAGTCCAAAGTAGCTTCAGTTAAACTATCAGATCCTTCTAGGAGCATTCCTTCATATGGCTTCTCCGGTTTTAAAGTTTTTACGCAACCGCCGTGTTTAATGTTCCATATTTTAATTGTTTCATCTTCGCTGCTACTAACTAGATTATTGCCATCTGGACTGAAAGAAACTGAATTTATCAAAGCTTTATGACCGCTTAATACCTCAAAGTTTTTCCCAGTCTTTGTATCCCAAAGTTTGATGTTGTGGCTTTGATCGTGTGTAGCTAATGTCTGACCATTTTTACTAAAAACAACTAGATGTGAATAACCTCTTTTTTCAGTCAAAATTTTGCTGCATTGACCTGTCTTTATATTCCAAATTCTAATAGTTTGATCTGGACTAGTTGAAGCCAAAGTTTTATTATCTGAACTTAAAGCTACCGATGATACCCAACTGCTATGTCCTTCCAATGTTCTTAAACATTTACCAGTATTCGTATCCCATAATTTAATAGTTCCATCTAAAGAACCACTAGCTAAAATCTGTCCATCGAGAGTAAGAGAGATTGACCATATCTCTGCTGTGTGTCCCTGTAAAATATTCACAGTTTGACCAGTATCAATATTCCAGAGTCTGATGGTTTTATCTTCGCTACCACTAGCAATCATTTGACCATCGAAGCTAAATGCGATTGAACGTACTACTGCTTCATGTCCTTGCAAAGTTTTAATAGCCGTGCCAGTTTCAACATCCCATAGTTTCAAAGTTTTGTCTCCGCTACCGCTAGCTAATAGATTTCCTTGAAAATTAAGAGCAACTGACCAAACCCAATTGTTATGCTTTTCAAAAGTTTTTAAAATTCGACCATTACTGATATCCCAAAGTCTAATTTTCTGGTCATGACCGCCACTAGCAATTGTTTTGCCATCCGAACTGAAAATTACTGATAGAGATTGATTACTATACCCTTGAAAGATTTTTAAACACTCATAAGTATTTGTATCCCATAATCTAATTGTTTGGTCGTAACAACTACTGGCAAGAAGGTTACTCTGTGGATTAAAAACGATTGAATTTATCATATTTGAGTGACCTTGAAAAATTTTAAGACACTCGCCAGTGTCAATGTTCCAAAGTCTAACTGTCTGATCGATACTTCCACTAGCTACAACATTTGAATGAAAACACGAGGCAACCGACCATACTGCATTTGAATGCCCTCGAAAGACTGTAATACATTCTCCTGAATCTATATTCCAAATCCGAACAGTTTTGTCATTGCTACAGCTAGCAAATGTCATTCCATCAGGGCAGAGAGCGAGAGAACGTACCCCATCATCATGCCCTATAAAATTCTTTTTGCATTCTCCTGTTTCAATATCCCAAAGCTTAATCACGTTATCGTGACTACCAGTCAGTAGCTCTAATCCATTTACATTAAACGAGACAGCTAGTATGTAATCAGCATGACCTTCAAAAATTTTGAGACATTCACCTGTATTTACATTCCAAAGTCTTGCTTTATTATCATCACAGCCAGTCGCCAACATTTTTCCATTAGGGCTAAAAGCTACTGACCAAACCTCATGTTCATGTTCTTCCAAAGTATGAAAGCATTGACTAGTCTCAACATCCCATAATCTTGCCGTACAGTCACAGCTACTACTAGCCAAAGTTTTACCATCAGGACTGAAATCGAGAGACACGACCCAGCCTGTGTGTCCTTTAAAGCTACGAATTGGTTGACCGTCTGACACACGGCGGAGAATAATTTCTCCTTTGGTGTCCCCTGCGGCAAGTATTTCGCCATCAGGACTAAAGGCTACCGACCAGATGCCGCCAAAGGCTTCGGCAAAGACGGATTTAGATAGGTCGCAATGGGAAAGATCAACATTGTGGAAACAGGAGTTGCGAAAGTCAGCTTGCCAGATTGCCAGGTGAGAAAAGTCATAGCCTGTGAAATCGGTTTCCATGTGACAAAGCATGTTCAAAACATTGCCCCCCGCATAGCAAGATTCGTTCGAAAAATTAGTTCTGAGCAGGGTTAAGACCTTTTTTAACTGCTGTTCAATATTTTTCTCGCTCCTAAACGAAGTCATTAGCCCTTGGAGAATTGGCTCTAATATTAAACGTATCTGGGTTTCCCGCACATAGTCTTTGGCTGTGGCTTTAATGACGGCATGGAAGCGGAATAGCTGTAGCTGTAGGCTGATTAGTTCTTGACACACTCGCTCGATAAAACGACTAATGACGTATTCCATTACCACGTTTTGTAGGGTGAAGCGGGACTCATCCTGCTCTACTAGGGATCTGCGGGATAGGGATTCTAATCCCTCAAGTAAAGTTAGTTTGGGAATAGTAGACACCATGTCTTCCCGCACATCAGCAATGGCTAGAGGTTCGCGGTTAATTGCCAGCCAATAAACGATTTCTTTTTCGACATCGGTTAGGCGTTCAAACTGCTGTTCTAAGAGGTCGCGGATATCCCCAAAGACGGCAGTTTCATGTTCTAGGAAGTCGCGAATATTGCCCAGGAATAGATCTCGTACTGTGGTAGCGACAACTTTCAGCGCTAGGGCATTGCCGCCATAGTGATCGACAAGAGCTTTGTATTCCCATTCTGTTCCGGTTAGTCCTTTACTAAGAAGGATTTGCTCTCCGGCTTCTTCTGCCAAACCATGAATTCGAAAAGTACGGACTGGTAGTTCCTCGCCTTCTAGAAATGCCACCTGTTTAGGTTTTTCTCGGGTGGTAAGGATGAGGGTACTTTGGTGACTAGTTTGCCCAACTCGTAGCAGTAAATCTCCATAGCCTTCGCAGCCTTCACGGAACTGCCCTGCTCGCTTGCCACTACAAAGCATCGCTTCCACATTATCTAAAACAATAAGACAGCGGGACTCTCGTAAGTAGTTAATCAGATGGGAGATTTTATCCTTGAGGCTCTCCGGTAGGTCAGCAGGAGTTTCTTTCCCGTCGGAGAAAAATTCTATAATCCGATGAAGAATTTCACTGATGGGAGGTGCATCTCTTAAGCTACACCAAATTACTAGATCGAAACGTTCCTGAACCTGTTCTGCTAGCTTAACGGATAAACAAGTTTTGCCGACTCCGCCCATGCCCAGCATTGTCACAATACGGCAGTGATCTCTGAGCAATAAACTCTCTAGGGCAGTTAGTTCCTCGTGACGACCGTAAAATTTATTGACGCACATCGCCTCTCCCCAGTTTTGCCTGCGGTGGGGATTTGGCTTAGTGTAGCAGCTTTCGGTTAATTCCATCTCGAAACTAATAAATAGCTGCTCTAAGGTGCGTTTATCGACTCCTTCTTCGCTTTTAATTACGCGCTTGATAGTATTGATATCTAAACAGGTAATTTCACTTAACTTTTCATAAGTATAGCGATCGCCCCAATTATGCTCGGTTTCATGCTGCAAACGAACATCGTGAAATTTCTTTTGTCCTTCTGGTGTGAGAACTACACCCCTTCTTCTTCTTTTTGCCACGATACTTAAACTTCCCAGCTAACTCTGATTAAATGCCTAGTGAAAATTTGACCTGTTTTATTTTTTGGCAGCTAAAGATTAAAGATCTCGCCAGCAGAAAATGTTGAGGACAAATACTGAGGATGAATCTCCGAAAACTTAAGCACTTAAGTACTTAGGTGTTGTCAAATATACTAGCAGTATTTATATAATTTAGCTAATGTAAGCAGAAACTCAACAAGTTTTTATGTTTTTGCTTAAGCAATTTATTACATCATATTTTTTTAGGCGCACAAAATGTGTTCTAAATAACAATCTTTTGGGTGTGGCAAAAAAATGTTAAAGTTGATACCAAAAAACAGTTAAAAGCATAAAACAATGGGTAAATATATTCATTTGACTACATTTATCTAGACTTAAAGCACTACTTGTAATAAGGTATTTTGTGATAGCGAAACCAAAAAACAGGATAGATATCAACTAAATTGGTACATACACTTAACTAATTTCTAAACATACTTAAGTTTTGCTCTTAGTTTCAATTCTCAGTTCTAAAATTAACTGTTATCAAGCTTGGTTCAATTGTGTCAATTGAGTCTTGAGTTTGCTCAGAAAATGCATTTATTACAAGTACCGAGGAGATCCCAATGGCTACTGCAAAGCAAAATATTGAGGTATTGGCGGACAAGCCTGCCCTAATTAAACGATCGCGAGAACTAGTTCTCTCCCGTTTGCAAGAGGCGATCGCCACTAGAGGAAGATTTACCATCGCTCTGTCGGGAGGTAGTACCCCAAAACCCCTCTATGAATCTCTAGCTGAAGAATCTTTACCCTGGTCAAAAATACATATATTCTGGGGGGACGAACGCTATGTCCCCGCAACTCATCAAGATAGTAATCAGCTTATGGCGCGGCAGGCTTGGCTAGACAAAATTGATATTCCTGCTGCTAACCTGCATCCAATTAACACCACAGGAGTAAATCCTCAAGAGGATGGAGCAAAATATGAGGC
>JBCCNG010000385.1:0-4856 GCA_039025955.1 Cyanobacteria bacterium P01_C01_bin.72
CAGCCCGAGCAATTCGCATTGCCGTCATTACTGCTTCCGTACCCGTATTGCTGAGAGTAACGCGCTCCATCCCCGAAATTTCGGCAACTAAAGCCGCTACTTCTCCCGCTAGGGAATTTTGGGGACTAATTTGCATTCCCTTATCCAACTGTTGGGCGATTGCTCGTTTGACAAAATCTGGGTTATGCCCGAACAGGTTAATCCCCAAACCCATAAGAATATCGATATATTCGTTACCATCTACATCCCAAAGGCGAGACCCTAAAGAGAGATCGCAAGCTATGGGATAGCAAATTTCTTTTAGCTCTGGAGAAAAGTTAAATCCTAGAGAGCTTTTATCAGCAAGAATAGAACGATTACGCTCTGCTATTTTCTTAGAAGTGACAGTCTTTTGACCGAACGACTTTAATAAATAGCTAATATATTCTTGTTGAATATTGCTATTTTTACTTTTACTAATAACCATAATTTTAGAATTGTGCAAAATATGCACGCTTCGTTATTGTAGCCTAATTGCTTATTATTCTCAATAACCTTAGTCTTTCGTTTATTATTGACGAGCTTTCCCGCGTCACCGTCAAGCGCAAGCTTGAGCATTCTTCCGCTCCTCTGCTTGATCAAAGTTTACAATAAAATAACTAACTATTTGTGAGCTAAAAAATATGCTGAGCGATCGCTATTCAACTCTGTGTTGTCAACTGTCATAATTGACACTTCAGAAAAACCTGTTTCTGCCAAAAGTAACTGGATCTCTTGAATATTATGACCTCGAACGGGATAATCTACCTCTCCATAATTCCAGCTTGGTTGCCATTTTTGAAAGCTTTTTAGCACCCGAAGACGAAAACCTGTCAGTATCCTTATTCCTAATATTTTATACAATAAGTTTTTCAAATTTTGGGTAATACTCTTGTCGTGGCTATTTGTGTTGTGATAGGTCAAAACTTGGAAAGCACCTGTTCTAGATTCAAAATTATAGTTAGGCACGATTCCCCAAGCATAATTAGATTCAATTTCTCCCTCGGCTAAATTACCATTCCACCATTTCTGCATCTGTTCATGATGATTGATATCAAAGAAGAAAAACCCTCCATTGCCTAAAGAATTATTGACCTGAAGAAACACTTGCCTTAGATCTTCCAGACTCATAATATGATTGAGAGAAGCACTAGTTGAAATAACCGCGTCAACAGGATTGTTGATACTGAAATTGCGAGCATCTCCCAAAACAAAGTTAGTTATAGAACCTTGGTGACGAGAGTTTTTACGGGCATATTGAAGCATTTGTGCAGAATTATCTACCCCTGTAACTTTATACCCCTTGAGACTCAACGCAACGGCTAATTGTCCCGTACCGCAGCAGAGATCTAGAATGTGACAAGGTTTTGGCAAAATAGGAAGCAGTATTTTTTCTATGGTTTTCAACTGAGTTGTTCCATATGTCGAACCCATTGTTAAGTCATAGAGCCAAGCCCATGTATCGTATTCTGTATAACTACTTTCAACTGTCATTAATGTATAGCTAGTTTATATTGAGAATTAATATCAATAATTTTATCTTAGTTTATAGTTGAAAATAAAAAAATGTTCGGCTGGAGAAGGTAGAAGGAGCAAAGGACATTCGTTTGTCCGCATGCAGGCAGAAGGAAAGAAATGCTCAATAATTACGTACATGCGCCTTTGTCGAAGGATGATAAATATTTAATGATAAATGAAAAAGTTACTAAAAATAAAATCTAGACGATCTTTACCTTGGTCGCAATTATCTCACCGCAAATTTCGTTTGGCTGTGGCGTTGATGGGGGTTGCCTTTTCCAATATTTTAATTTTTACTCAATTGGGGTTGAGGGCGCTATTGTTCGACGGAATTAGGTTAGTCCCCGAAGAGTTAGATGGGGATTTGTTTTTAGTTTCGGCATATTCTCCCACCATTGATGGTAGCTCGATTCCCAAGATATACCTCAATCTGACTAAAGCATTGCCAGAAGTTACAGAGGTTGCTCCTTTGTATATTCGAGAAGCTAATTGGGTCGATCCAGTAGAATTAAACGCTCAACAAACTTTGCAGCAAGCAAACGATACTCAAGCCCAAGTGCAAGCCGAATTGTTCCCCAATACGGTTAAAATCTTGGCATTTAACCCCATTCATTCCGTTTTTAAATCATCTGAAATTAATCAACAGCTAAACCGCTTGAAAAAACCAGATACGATTCTCTTTGATCGCCTGTCTCAAGAAAAATTGGGGCAAATTACAGAACTCTATAGCCAACAGGGAAGAGTTACTACCGTGATGAACAATCGTCGTATCGAAGTAGTAGGACTTTTTAACCTTGGTAGTACTTTATTTGATAATGGTCATGTGGTGATGAGTGACTGGAATTATGCTCGTCGTCACGGACAAAGTAGTATTAATAATTTTAGCGTCGGCGTAATTACCCTCAAATCTGGCATCAATCCTGTAACCGCCCAAACTAGAATTAGAGCCAATTTACCTCCAGTCGTAAAGGTAATGACTAGGGAAGAAACGATCGCCGCAGAACAAGCCTATCGCGCTTCTTTACCCAACGGAAAAGTACTTAATTTTGGTGCCGCAATGGGGTTTATTATTGGTACGGTAATTGTCTACCAGATTCTATATACTGATGTTAGCGATCGCCTGAATGAATACGCTACCCTTAAAGCGATCGGCTATTCGGATATCTCTTTACTATCGGTAGTACTGCAACAGGCATTGTTGTTGGGTATTTTAGGCTTTTTACCTGGGATTCTTTCATCCTATGGAGTTTATATCTTGCTGACCGAACTTACTAAAATTCCCCTATTCATGCGTCCCGATATTATCGTTCGCGTATTTTGTCTGACTTTAATTATGTGTGGTTTTGCTGGGGGAATGGCAACTAGTAAGTTACGATCTGCCGATCCTGCCGATATTTTTTAATTAAAGATTTGACTTAATTTTTGACAAGATTCTTCTATTTTGGCGATACTTCCTGGGTTAACCAAACCAAAATAGTCAAAAACATAAATGCGATCGCTTTGAGTTGCTTTTAGTTCTTGCCAAAAAGGTTCGGCTTTTAGTTGTTCTTCAATTCCTTCTCGACCAGGATCTACCAATAAAATAACTTCAGGATTGCTTTCCAGGACTTTTTCAGCCGAAAGAGTCACATAACCGCCAAATTCTGAATTGCTTTGTAGATCTGCCACTAGGTTTTGTGCCTGAAACTTAGTTAATAGATCTCCCGCCCAACTAGTTTTATTGGGGGCTAAAATAGGCTGGCGACTGACTAAAACTAAAGTAGAAGTATTAGATTCAATATTATTAGGAATAAAGCTTTGATATCGTTCCAACAGTGGTTGAGGATCGGCAGATATAGCATCAGCAAGAACTTTGGTAGTTTCTTCTAAATCTTGCCAACTATCCACATCAGTAGAAATGGTTTTGATCCCCAACTCTTCTAATTTCTTCAAAGTGCGATCGCTAAACCCTGCTGCACCAATAACCAGATCGGGTTCGAGTGCCACAATCTTTTCTAAATCTGGAGGGGTACGTCCCTGACTAACGGTAGGTAAATCCTGAAATCGAGGATCTTCTGCTAGCAAACGACTACCAGAAATGCCCACTAATTTATTTGAGTCTAGTTGCTGAATGATATCAGAAGTTAAAGAGGTGAGGGTAACTACCCGTTTCACTTGAGATGTAGTAGTTTGTGCCGTAGTGAGATCATCTACATCATTAGCATTTGCTGGGGATTCAATTTGAGCATTTTGAGGACTACAGGCAATTAATAACAAAGATAATAGTAAAATACAGGTTTTTTGGTTTATAAAATGGCGATTCATAATGAATATTTTTTTAGTAATCAAGCAATAATTCTTATTTAAAATTACTATAACTTTGATTTATTAAGCAATCTCTATTTTAAAAATTCTAGTTTAAAAAATTCTAGCTGATAAAGGACAAATTTGCTTACCGACTGGGGTATCAACAATTACCACCTGCACGCCAAATACTTCTGCTAAATTTTGTGGAGTTAGAACAGTGGCTGTATCTCCTATGGTAAAAAGTTTTCCTGCCTTTAGTAATGCCAGGCGATCGCTGTAACGGATTGCTAAATTGATTTCATGGAGTACGGTAATAATAGTTAATCCTTGTTGGTTAAGTTTTTTCAGTAATTCCAATAGCTGTAGCTGATAGTTAATATCAAGGTAGGTAGTGGGTTCATCTAGTAAAAGAATTTGAGGATCTTGAGCCAGAGCTAGGGCGAGAAAAGCTCTTTGTCTTTCTCCTCCTGACAGTTGACTGACGGGACGCTGTTTTAAGGACTCTAGCTTAGTTTGAGCGATCGCCTCGGCAACATAATCGCGATCTTGTTTATTTAGCTCCCACTGATACCAGGATTGATAGGGTGTTCTGCCTAAACTTACTAACTGTTCTACTGTTAAACTCTGGGGAACAGTTTGCTGTTGGGGTAAGATCGCCATCTGTCGAGCCACTACTTGGGGTGGCAGTTGGTGAATTGCCTTCCCATCTAGTATTACGGTGCCTTCAATTGGATTAATCAAGCGACATAGCAACTTGAGTAAGGTAGATTTACCCGAACCGTTTGCCCCTAAAATACTCAGCCATTCCCCTGACTTCAAATCTAGATCGATCTGCTGGACTACTATACGATTTTGATAACCACCACTCAGATTATTACTTGATAAAGGCATTTTTCATTGAACATTAAACATTTAGCATTAGTCTTCAAGCTTCCTTAGACAGATCGCGTATATAGCAACCACACAAATAAAGGAGAACCCAGTAAGGCGGTAACTGCACCGACGGGTAATTCTACTGCTCCAAAACGAGCGAG
>JBCCNG010000386.1:0-4853 GCA_039025955.1 Cyanobacteria bacterium P01_C01_bin.72
ACAACATCTTTTTTCCAGTAGTAAGGGTTAGCTTCAAAAACTACTCTTTGAGCCGTAGCATAGCTTTTTAACTTATAGGCGCTACTAGCAGGAATTTCTTCAGGGGGTGTGTCAACCGACCAGGTAGTCAGAAATTCTAGGTTTCCCTTCTGATTTTTTTGCTCGACCGTTGGCTGTAAAATATGAGCAGGATAAATAGATGCTCCTGTAACTCCCAGAAAGGGTGCAAACGGTTCGGGGACAGTGAATTTTACCTGGCGTTCATTAAGCTGAATTACTTGCGGTAAAGCACCGCTTTCACCAATTTTGAGAATGTCTCTCATCCCGGTGGGAATTTCAGGGTTTAGGTAAAGCTGGTTGTAGGTAAACACAACATCTCTAGCAGTCAAGGGTTGACCATCTGACCATTTAAGGTTTTGTCGGAGGGTATAAACAATCTCTAGGTCGTCCTCAGAAATTGACCAGGATTCGGCTAAAGCAGGTTCGATTTCTCCCGTAAGGGGATTTTGGCTAGTCAAACCATCAAAAATCATGCCACCAACTAAGGCACTGGTTTGATCGGTAGCAATCACAAAATTAAAGGTCTTAGGATCGCTTAAAATCACATCGACTAGTTGAGGCGGCTGGTCGGTATTTGCTAACAAAGTATTGAGATTACAAGCTGACAAAGGGAGCAACAATAATATTGCTACAGCGACAGTCAGCCCTTTGATAATCCAGATGCGGAAAGAGTTGAATAAACCCAAAGCCAATCATTCCCCTTACTTGATTTTAGACCACATTTTAGACCACATTGGGAATTTTACTGCAAGCTTGAGGCTCTAAGCTGTAAGCTTTTAATTAAAGAAATTTGTTGATAAAAACTTATCAAGCGATCGCAGTTTATTTGTTTTTTTTGTATGACTCCTAATCAGATTGGTATAGCCGTAGTGGGGACGGGATTTGGGCAAAAAGTACACATTCCAGGTTTTCAACATCATCCCCGTACAGAATTAGTTGCCGTCTACAATCGTGACCTTACCAAAGCTAAAGAGATTGCCGATGAGCATAAGATTTATTATGCCTACAGTGATTTGGATAAGATTTTAGCTCTGACCGAGGTAGATGCAGTAAGTATTTCTACTCCCCCATTTTTGCATTACGAGATGGGCAAAAAGGTCTTAGAAGCCAAGAAGCACCTGCTGCTAGAAAAGCCGATGGCGATGAATGTGAATCAGGTAAAGGAGCTATATCACCTGGCAAAAGATAATGGCGTTACCGCTACCGCTGATTTTGAATTCCGCTATGTTCCCGCCTGGATGTCTTTAGCGGAACATCTGGAGGATAATTATGTGGGAAAAAAAAGACTGATTAAAATCGACTGGCTGGTAACCAGTCGGGCTAATCCGAAACGCGACTGGAATTGGTATTCTCGTCTAGAATCTGGTGGTGGTGCTTTAGGTTCGATCGCTTCTCACTCTTTTGACTATATTAACTGGCTGTTCGGTTCAGTAGCTAAACTATCTGGCTATCTTAACTGCGCTATTCCCGAACGCCCAGATCATGATGATGGTGGCATCATGAAGCCTGTTGATGCTGATGATACCTGTCTAATCATGATGGAATTAGCTGATGGCACTCCCCTACAGCTATCGATTAGCTCTGTTACCTACGGTGGGCGAGGTCACTGGCTGGAAATCTATGGAGAAAAAGGAACTTTAGTATTAGGCAGTAGTAATTTAAAAGATTATGTCCATGGATTTGAACTGTTTGCTGCTCCCGCTGGCAAATCTTTAAAAAAGGTTTCGATTCCGAAAAGATATGAATTTAGTCAGGTGTTTACCGACGGTAGACTTGCTCCGTTTATCCGCGTCGTTGATCGCCTGGTGATGGCAATTGATGCAGGTGAATCCCATGTTCCATCGCTGAAGGAAGGGCTGTACTCTCAACTACTGATGGACTTAACCCACAAATCGCACTCCTCAAAAACCTGGGTAGATGTACCTAACTTGGAAGAGTTTTTGTCTCATTGACTAAGTTCTTAGACTAAGTTCCTAAATTTCATAGAACCCTGACAATTACCGATTGGCAAAACCCAAAAAAAGGAATATTATTTTAGTTATATTCAGTAAAAACACTTAATAGTATCAACTAAACAATAGTGAATTCTGTTACAAGATTAACTATTCATTAACTTTAACCATATTCAGCTTGACAGAATCTATAAATCATTCTTCAAATGTTGAGCTTGAAATTTCTCGTTGTTACTGTCAAACCAAACTTTATTATTGAGTAAGGTATTTTTATGACACCTACCACTTCAATCAAACGCTGTTCCATCGCTGCAATTCGAGAAGAAGCTTGTAACCTCCTAGAGATTGGCGTAATTGCTTTGGATCAGCCGCTACGGATTTTGTTTGAATATCTTCCTGCCAAACAGTGGAGTACGATTGAGTGTGAGCTAGAACGACATGATTATCTATTGCGCGATCGCATTATTGATTTAGTGGGAGAAATTACCTGGGAATGTGATTGATAGGTAAGAGGTAAGAGGTAAAAAGGGAGCGTTCCAATGGTTCTACTAAGAGAAGAACTATAGGTGCTATGGTAGCTTTGTAGTGAATCAGATTAACTGGAGTCGATTAGCAACCCGATATCGTCAGAAGTATCTTAGCGGTAAGTTAAAGGAAAGCAGCCGTCTTTACGAGCAAGATAGTGATAGTACAATAGGACTGCCTCGTTTACCATCGCAGCTCAAGCTTAGAAAATATCAGCATCAGGCGATCGCCAATTGGTTCGAGAATAAAGGTAGAGGCACGCTAAAAATGGCTACTGGCAGTGGTAAAACTATCATTGCTCTGGCAATCGCCAGCGAACTTTATCAACAGATAGGGCTGCAAGTATTATTAATAGTCTGTCCTACTCAACATCTAGTATCTCAATGGGCGCGAGAGTGTCGTAAGTTTAATCTTCAGCCGATTTCGGCGATGGTGCGAGTAGATAGTTGGCAGGGAGAGGTATCAAATCAACTCTATAATTTGCACAATGTAGAGCGATCTTTTTTGACTATTATCACCACTAATTCAACTTTAATTAGCGCTAGTTTTCAATCTCAGATTAATTACTTACCGCCAAAAACTCTAATTGTCGGCGATGAAGCCCACAACTTAGGCTCAACTCAGATAGCCTCAGCTTTACCTCGTAATGTGGGCTTGCGTTTAGCTCTTTCTGCCACTCCTGAAAGACAATACGACGAGTGGGGGACAGAGGTACTGCTTGACTATTTTGGCGCAATTATTCAACCTGAATTTACCTTGGCTGATGCGATCGCCCAAGGGGCATTAGTTCACTATTACTACCATCCCATTTTTGTCGAACTCACTGTGGCGGAAGCTGTGGAATATGCCAAACTTACCAGGCGCATTGGCTGGGCGCTGCAAAAAAATCCCAGTTTTCAGGGTAACGATACTTTAACCACTCTGCTTAACAGGCGATCGCGTTTAATTGCCAGCGCCGAAAACAAACTAAACTGTCTCAGAGAATTAATGGCAACCAGACTCCACACCAGCCATACAATTTTCTACTGTGGAGATGGATATTTAGCTGATGATACCAGGCAAATAGATGCTGTCACCCATCTATTAGGCAAAGAATTAGGCTACCGCGTCAATACTTACACTACCACTACCTCTTTAGAAGCAAGAGAAAGTTTACGTCGCCAATTCGAGTCGGGAGAATTACAGGGTTTGATCGCTATTCGCTGCTTAGATGAAGGGGTAGACATCCCTGCAATCAAGACGGCGGTGATCCTCGCTAGCAGCAGTAATTCGCGCCAGTTTATCCAGCGTCGTGGCAGAATTCTTCGTCCTCATCCGAGTAAACAACAGGCTACCCTCTTTGATACGATTGTGATTCCCCCCAGTTTAGAACGAGAGACTTGGGAAGTAGAAAAAAATCTGTTACGCAAAGAGTTACTACGGTTTCTTACCTTTGCTCAATTAGCAGATAACGCCGAGGAAGCGACAACCCAGTTACTAACAATGCAGGAACAATATGGCATTGGTGATTAGTGACAAGTTGAGGTTTTGTATTCAAGAATATAAAGAATTAAAGAAGAGGAAGAGGTAACGACTGCAAAGATCACACAGTCACTACCCCTACAGAATATTTAGTTTTCGGCTCAATTAATTCTAAATCTCAATAAAATCTTCTGTGGTCAAATCAGCAGCAGTAACATTATTAACCACTGCTAGTAGCTGGTTGCTATTAGTAGTATCTCTAATCAAAGCCGCTGTCCCTGTTGAATTATTAGTAATGCTCAAGTCACCAAAACCAAGAGAATCACTCAAACCAAACAAATCAATGCCATCACGAAAGTCCTGAATCATATCTGTCCCCGCAGCCGATTGCAGAACAAACACATCAACGCCATCATTACCCGTCAGGGTATCATCACCATCACCACCTTCGAGGAAATCATTACCGCTACCCCCTTGAATTTGGTCACTCATCTGGCTACCCATCAAAGTATCGTTGCCAGCATCCCCCTTGATGACAGTAGAAATAGTATTCGCCTGAGTTGCATTAATCAAATTATCGCCAGCACGTCCATAAAGATTAGCAAATTCAATACTGCTGATCTTATCTGTCCCGTCACCAGTAACTTGCATGTCGGTTAATATAATGTCGTTATCTACTGCCACATAAAGGCGATCGCTCCCTGCACCCCCGTTGAGTGTGTCATCTCCTGCAAAGCCAATTAACGTGTCATCACCATTGCCACCTTCGATGGTGTCATTTTTCATCCCCCCACGAAGAGTATCATTACCCCCTTCACCTTTAATTACAGTGGAGATATTATTCGCATTTCTGGC
>JBCCNG010000387.1:0-4844 GCA_039025955.1 Cyanobacteria bacterium P01_C01_bin.72
CATCAACAACATCTGGGCTGGGTAAGGGGCAACTCAAACGCTGACGAGCAATTTTCTTAATCTGTCCCTGACTAATTAAACCCAACTGCAACCATGTTTCCAACCCCTGGAGTAGACTTAGGCGATCATCCTGGACAAATACCTCTATACTCAACCAACGGTTGTTTAGCTCGTGATTATTGCCTGGAGATAAACTGTCCTCACCCACAATAGGATCTTGATAATCGCTGTTTTCAGACATGAGTAACCTTGGCTCAACTTACGACTTATGGTGTTGCTAATTTAACTTATGACGTGTTTGCGAAGCTACATGCGGCACAGCGGGTACGCCTACAAATGCCCTTTGTTCTATCCCCAAGGATATGCGAAGTCCTATGCTTTAGCATTCCCTTCGGTCAAAGATAAATTCAATGCGATATCAAAAATCTTACAAGGATACAACATACCGTACAAGTTATTAGCTCGTAGGCATTGGTAACAAGTTAAGGGTGTGTGTTGCTTGTCAATAGGTTTTTAGCTTTTAGCTTTTAGCCGCCACAAGCAAAGCTTGCTTAGTCGCCGCTAGGCGGCGATCTGCGTGTACGCGCTGCGCTTTTAAGCTATTCTCAGGAATTCAAACTGGAATATGGCGATCGCTACAAAGACAAGATTGAATCCATATTTAGCGTGATATGAAAATGAAAGACGCTATCCATAGTAGTTTACTAAAACTATTTTTTCTTAACTTGTCACGATTGGGTAGTAGGTATTAGGTAACAGTAATAGTACGATATTTAAAATCAGATAGTTTCTATTTAAAATGACTATGACTTCCCAGAAAAAATCTCCCCAGCCGAAAAGACCAAGAGGAGAGTCTGCTTTAAATTTAACGACGCTACTTATACACCTCGCTTGAGAGAAATTTCCACCTGCGTAAACTCATCGTTTAAACGCTTTCTCAGCTTTTCGGGGACAGGACGATTCCCATAAGAACTATAGTATCCAGCGATCGCATTTAATGCAGTCTGCATAGTCGTAAAAGATCTTAACCCAGCGGTTTTGGAGTTACGACGATAGCGAGAAGCATAGTCACTAATTTGTTTGCGGGCAAGACTAACAACCTCTTTCTTGTCTGGGGCATCATCAGGTAGTTCAATTGCCGTTCTGAGATTATCTAGCACAGCAATGGTATCTTCACGGTAATTGCCTGATAATCCTGAAGGATTAGAACCACAGCCTACCAAGCTGAGAGAAACTACCAACACCAAAGCTAGTAAACGAGATAAGTATTTTTGGGAAAACATAAAATTTTAGAGGTAACAATTCCAGATTGCCATCATATTATCAACAAACCGTCCCCGAGATTTGGCAAAGTTGATTTCCTCTCAGAGAATGGCGATCTCTATATATCTTTCTAAACTTTTGAGTTGACCTCCGATCATCAACTAAGCAAACTAGCCTGAAGATTTAGCCAAAACGACCGCTAACATACTGCTGGGTTGCTTCTTCCTTGGGATTCTGGAATATCTGCTCTGTAGGGGCAAACTCGGCTAAATAGCCCTGACGATTACCACCATCTACTTCTGCAACATTAAAGAATCCTGTGTAGTCTGCTACCCGCGATGCCTGCTGCATGTTGTGGGTAACAATCACGATGGTGTAGTTTTCTTTGAGCTGGTGGATTAATTCTTCTACCTTAAGGGTCGAAATCGGATCAAGTGCCGAACAGGGTTCGTCCATCAATACTACATCAGGCTGAAGAGCGATCGTTCTAGCAATACAGAGTCTCTGCTGCTGACCACCACTAAGAGCTAAACCACTTTGCTTGAGCTTATCCTTGACCTCATCCCAAAGGGCTGCTCCTCTGAGCGATCGTTCTACTAGCTCATCCATGTTACCTTTGTAACCATTGATTCGCGCACCAAAGGCAATATTGTCATAAATTGACTTAGGAAAGGGATTTGGTCTTTGAAAAACCATGCCGATTTTGCGTCGTACCTGAACGGGGTCGATATCTTTACCATAAAGGTTTTGGTCGTGATAGGTCACCAGTCCCTCAAGGCGAAAAATAGGGATCAAGTCGTTAAGACGGTTGTAACAGCGTAGAAGAGTGCTTTTACCACAGCCAGAAGGTCCAATAAAAGCCGTTACCTTATTTTTCGGAACGTCTAAATAAATGCCTTTTACTGCTAAAAAATCACCATAATATACGTTGACATTCTCTGCCTGCAAAACTGCTTCAGTCTCACTAACTGTATGCTGATCGTAAATCATAAAACCTTGCTCTGAAATTTTAATTTAGTAAGTCGCTCTATAGTTCAAAACTGTCCCAGAGCCTCATCCTACTGGGAAAGAGTTATGTCAATTTTAACTTTTAGTTAAAGAAGTTTTAATTGTTGCTAGGCTCATTTAAGCGTCTGTTGTGAAATTGCCAATTCTGCTCATATCTTATGCTAATTTCAGACAGAATGATGAACGAAGTTAACCGCCGAAGACTGGGGAAGCCGAAAAGCAATGAGCAGCAACGATAAGCTATTTTCAAACAAGCTATTTTGCCCAGATAAAATCATACTCCCGTTAGACATTAAGCTTAACTCGCCCCAACTGATTAACAAATATTTACAATAACAGTAAGATGTATAGTAAACAATCATTATGAATCTTACTTATTTTGACAGTAACTCTTGGCTGATAGAAATTGACGGGACAAGAATTCTGCTAGATCCCTGGCTGGTGGGGAAGCTAACCTTTAGTAATCAGGCTTGGCTGTTTGAAGGGAGCAAAAATAATCCTCAGCCGATTCCAGAAAACATCGATCTGATTTTGCTTTCTCAGGGATTAGAGGATCACGCTCATCCGCCCACCTTAAAGCACCTCGACCATGATCTTCCTGTCGTGGCATCCCCCAACGCAGGGAAGGTGGTAAAAGAATTAGGCTATCAGGATCTGGTTGTTTTAGAGCATCAACAGACCCACAAATTAAAGGGAGTAGAAATCAAAGCTGTCCCTGGTTCGCCCGTTGGTCCAACTCTGGTCGAAAATGGCTATATTATTACAGGTTTAGAGTCTGGCAAAACCATTTACTATGAACCTCATGGCTATCATGCCGATTCCATCGCCTCAGCCGCACCAGTTGACGTAATTATTACCCCGATTATCAATCTTAAGCTACCCTTACTGGGGTCTGTAATCAAAGGGCAAAAGACAGCACTAGAAGTTTGTCAGAAACTAAATCCCCAAGTGATTTTATCTACTGCGGCAGGGGGAGATATTGATTTCAAGGGTGTAGTTACTTCGATTCTCAAAGCTGAGGGTACGGTAGAAGAATTTAACCGTTTACTGGAGCAAAATAATCTTTCCACTAGAGCAATTGATCCCCAATCGGGCGAGACGATCGAATTGGCTTTAGTTTGATGTAGCCTAATTGGCGATCGCTCTATCGTTCAGACGATATGGCATCACCTTTTTACTTTCAACATCATAATATTTGGCGCCAAAATCTCTTCCCAAGCGATCGCTGTAAATAATAAATGATTAGATGAACAATAGACGGATTTCCATCTCTACCATCAATATAGTTTTACTAGTTACTCTGCCCCTGCTGTTGATTCTGCTGTGGCAACTAAGAAGCCTAATCGTGGTGTTAATGATTTCGGTAGTCTTAGCTGCCACCCTAGCGCCAATTGTTAACACGACTCAAAAATTGGGAATTCCACGATTTTTGGCGGTTCTCGGAGTTTATGCGGGTTTAATTGCGGCTTTAACTGGATTCGGACTGATCGTTGGACCAACAGTAGTACAGCAGATTCAGATTTTGATTGGTAAATTCCCCAGTTATATCGAGGCATTGCGATCGCTTTTGGCAGATTTTATCCTCCGTTTTGGCATGAGTGAGACAGTCGCCCCCGATGTTCTCAATCAGATGTTAGATGTTCAGGGTTTAACGGCTTGGGCAATCCGCTCTAGCCAGCAATTAGTGGTGCGTTCCTATAGCTTTACCAGAGGAATTATTGGCAGCGTTTTAAGTGCTTTACTGGCACTGCTATTGTCAGCTTATATGCTGTTGGCTGAACGACAATTGCTACAGGATATTATTAATCTCTTTCCCAAACCCTGGAATCAACGTTTAGAGGTGCAAATTGACCCGGTAAGTAAAAGAATGGGCGGCTACATCCAGGGGAGAATTCTCGTCTCAGGAATATTAGGAGTAGTAATCAGCGTCAGTCTCACATTTCTCGGCTTATCAGAACTAGCCTTAGGTTTAGGGGTGATTGCAGGATTTACTAACCTGATTCCCTTTTTCGGACCAGTTTTGGGGGCAATCCCGGCTCTAATTGTCGCCACTGCTCAAGGGGGAATTACCTTTCTCTGGGTCTTGCTTTTGTTTGTAATTGTGCAAAATTTAGAAACCTATGTACTCGATCCTCTGCTAGTAGGTAATTCCGTAAAAGTTCCTCCGCTTTATCAATTACTGGCGGTTTTAGGTGGGGCGCAGGTCTTAGGCATTATTGGCGCATTGATTGTGCCTCCTTGGGTAGCAGGAATGGGAGTGCTATTGGAAAACCTTTACATCAAGCCCAAGTTAATTGCGGAAGGACATGACATTGAGCATTGAGCATTGAACATTGAGCATTAAACATTGAGCATATTAGCTGACGTTACGCATAAGAAAGAAAAATCAATGATTAAAAGTGAAAGTTGTTAGTTATTTTCTTGACCTAGTACCTACTACCCATTGCTGACAAGTTAAGACAAACTAGTTTTAGTCAACTACTATGGATAGTGCCTTTCATTTTTACATAACTCTAAATGTGGATTAGAGCTAATACTTTTGGCGAACGCTATATTCCAGTAGGAATTCCTGA
>JBCCNG010000388.1:0-4801 GCA_039025955.1 Cyanobacteria bacterium P01_C01_bin.72
CTCTTTGTCCATGATGTCCCATTTTGTTCCTCTCTTGAATATCATTAACCTGAGATTGAGCCACATCGATACTCATGGGTAAAATTGCCACAGCACCGAGGGCGATCGCTAATATTTTTTTGTTCATTAATTCCTGTTTGCTTGAATAAAGTTGAATTTTGCGTTACTTATTCAGCATAAAAAAATCAGTTGGCGATCGCCTCGATCTAAACTCCCAAATATATTTAGTACCTTGGGACTATTACCGCCGCATTAGTTATCGTCATTCCTACCAAATGTGTCGTGTGAGGGGATTCAATTTGGTAGTTCGAGAAAAGTTGAAAGCCATTTCTTTTTTGCTTTGCCACCCATACAAAATGCGGCGAGTGTGCGAAGAAATTTCGCATACTCGCCTTAAGACGACGACCTACAAGCCACGAGTGCTTCGCACTCAGCACGAAGTGCGTGCTGCCCGAAGGGCTGTGCTTGGGCGACTAAAAACTAATGACTATGTGCGTAGCAGTTAGGCGAAGTGGTTTGCACTTGTAACATTGAGTGTATCCTTTAGGAAAAACTAGAAACGATTGGACAAACAAGGCTCAACTTTAACCTGTCACGAATGATCATTCTCTAACCACCAGCAACGGCAGGAACGATACTCACTTCATCTCCGTCATTTAATACTGTATCTGTACCCTCAAGAAAACGAATATCTTCACTGTTGACATAGAGATTGAGAAAACGGCGCGGTTTGCCACTTTCATCGCAGATACGCGCTTTGATACCAGGACAGTTAGTTTCTAAAGCATCGATAAGCTCATCAATGTTGTTACCTCCACACTCAATAGTGGCTTGGTTGTTGGTGAACTTTTGTAGTGGAGTTGGAACTAATACTTTGACGGTCATGATCGAAGAAAGAAATGATAAATAATAGACGTAGTTAGTCCTAGCTGTAAGCCATTGACTCAGATGTTGCTGGATTTTTGCTGAATAGAGATTAAACGCTGGTTTGCTGCCACTCTAGGCGCTCTAGAGTACGTGAACGTTCTAAGGCACGCTCGAAACTGTCTAATTTAGGATCGATGGTTAAAGGCTCACCGATGTATCCCTGCACTGCTTCTTGGGTTTTTAAGCCATTGCCTGTGATGTAAGCAACTGTCTTCTCGTCGGGATCAATTTTACCGGCTTCTACTAGCTTTTTGAGTACGGCGATTGTCGTTCCCCCAGCAGTTTCGGTAAAGATACCTTCAGTTTCTGCTAGTAGCTTCATGCCTTCTACAATTTCCGCATCGGTAACGTCTTCAATATTACCATTGGTTTTACGAGCAATGTCTAAAGCGTAGTAACCATCAGCAGGATTACCGATCGCGATGGATTTGGCGATCGTATTGGGCTTGACGGGAGTTACAAAGTCTCTACCTTCCTTAAAGGCTTTGGAGATGGGAGAACAGCCTGCTGCCTGTGCGCCGCTGAAGCGAACCGACTTTTCGTCTACTAAGCCTACTTTGACAAATTCGTTAAAGCCTTTGTAGATCTTGGTGAATAAAGAACCAGATGCTAGAGGAGCAACAATGTGATCTGGCAGTTCCCAACCCAACTGTTCTATGACTTCGTAACCTAAAGTTTTAGAGCCTTCGGAGTAGTAGGGACGGAGATTGATGTTGACGAAACCCCAGCCATAGCTATTGCCGACTTCGGAACAGAGACGATTTACCTGGTCATAGTTACCTTTAACCGCCATCACTGTAGGATTGTAAATCAAAGTACCCATGACTTTTCCTGCTTCTAAATCCGCAGGAATAAAGACGCAGCAGTCCATTCCTGCATGAGCAGCGATCGCCGCAGTAGAGTTGGCTAAGTTACCTGTACTGGCACAAGAAACAGTAGAAAAACCTAGCTCTCTGGCACGGGTTAAAGCGACAGATACGACCCGATCTTTAAAACTCAGAGTGGGCATATTGACCGCATCGTTTTTGATGTAGAGGTTTTTGAGACCCAGACGACGAGCAAGACGCTTTGACTTGACCAAAGGAGTCATACCAGTACCAACGTCAATGGGATTTTCGCTTTCTACAGGCAAAAATGCTTTGTAACGCCAGATTGAATTAGGGCCTGCGGCAATACTTTCACGGCTCACCTGACGACGAATCTCATCGTAGTCGTAGGCTACCTCCAAAGGAGAAAAAGTTTCTTCACAAACATTAAGTGCCTTGAGGGGATACTTAACACCGCCTTCTTTTGATACTAAATGAGTAAAAGTGCTTGCTTTAGCCGCTTTGATTGGTGTCTGAGTCATGGTGAAACGTTTATCTCGTCGTTTATCTCTTCAACAGTATTTGGATACTATCACGACCAAAATCAACGAGTCAAACATGCCCGACCTTTTTAGTCGGGATTAAAAAATAACCCAGGAAATAGAAGCTTACTAGAGCTAAAGTACTTGTTGTCTGATTATTTGAGGTTCAAGATATCAGCAACTATAGATAGTCGTAATTTATTCAGCAGGTCCTACCTTATAAATTTATTCCTTCAAGCTGCTGACGAGGATTATCTTGACGTAAATTGCGAATCTTCTCGTAAAACTTTCTGATTTGAGAATCGACTTTTTGAGGCGTTTCCACGACAATCCGCACAAGCTGATCGGTACGATCTCCCAGAGGAGAAGACCAGCCCTTGCCTCGCAAGCGCAATACCTGACCAGAATTAATTCCTGCGGGAATCTTCATCCTAACTCGACCATCGGGAGTCGGAATACTCACTGATGTTCCTAACACTGCCTCATCGGGAGTTATTGGTACTTCGCAGACCAAGTTATCACCTTCAAAATCAAAGAAGGGATGAGGCTGAAGCGCAACATTGAGATACAAGTCTCCTCTAGGAGAACCATAACCTGGAGACTGTCCTTTCCCTGCTAAACGAATACGAGAGCCTGGTTTTGCTCCAGCAGGAATCCGTACCTCCATCGACTCTAAGCCCAGATTTAGCTGTTTAGTCGTGCCGTGAAAGGCTTCAGCATAGCTAAGAGAGATAGTGGTATTATCACTCGCTGTTGCTTTTCTGGCTTGCTTGGCAGCCTGATAACTGCTGCTAGTTTTTGCTTGAGATGAAGTGTCAGCGGTGGTGCTGTTAGGGGTAGAAAAACGACCTAGAAGTTCATTAATAAACTCGTCAAAGTTACCATATTGGCTGAAATCGGTGCTGTCAAAATCAGCTTGAGAAGCTGTATTGCTGGGGCTGCTGCTTTTAGGAGTAGTGTATGCGGTTCCTCCCTGTTCCCAATGCTGACCATAGCGATCATACCTCGCTCGTTTATCTTGGTCAGAAAGCACATCATATGCCTCGCTAATTTCCTTGAATTTTGTTTCTGCCGCCTTATTTCCTTGATTGCGATCGGGATGGTATTTTAGAGCTAGCTGGCGAAAGTTTCTTTTGATATCCCTCGCATCCGCAGTCTTTTCAACTCCTAAGATAGCGTAGTAATTTTTAAATTCAGCAGAAGACATTGAAAATTATTTCCTAAAGTAGCTAGCTGGTCTAATACGGTTAATGATAAGAATTAAAATAGCAAAACAATAGTTTAGTAAGCTTATCTCAAAGTTTAACCGTAAAAACTCTAAGTTGAACAGTCTATGCTAGACCTGATTAGACTTTTGTCCTAAAAATGTTTTTTATCCTACTAGGATTAATCAGCTAAAGTAAAGGGTGTAGTTATTTTAGCTACACCCCAAATTTCTATTATTAGTTTTTAGATTAGGCAATACTAAACTAGTATTGGACAAATCGTGTTTTTTTATGCTGGCTGTTATATGTAAACGTTTTAGATAACTACCCCATCTTTAATCGTGGCATTTTTCAAGATAACGACAATACCACTGCGTATATAAAAGCCTTCGTCTTCTCTCTGAGATTCTTCTACTCGATCTTTGTTGAGTATTTGCACATTGCGACCAATGCGAGCATTTTTATCTACAATGGCATGACGAATTGTTGTACCCTCACCAATACCGACGGGAACACAACCTTTTTGAATCCCCGACTGTCTTTCGGCAAACGGCTCATAAAAGTCTGCCCCCATAATCAGAGTATCTTCAATAGTGCAGTTGGCTTCAATTCTAGTTCTGACTCCAATTACCGAATGATTGATATGACAGTTTTTGAGGATACAGCCTTCGCCAATCATAGATTCGCTGACCTGACAGTCAAGTAGCTTAGTTGGCGGTAAATAACGCGATCGCGTGTAGATCGGCGCTTTTTCATCGTAGAAGCTAAAATCAGGTTGAGGCTGCTTTGTCAGAGCTAAATTTGCTTCATAAAAAGATTCTATTGTTCCAATATCTTCCCAGTAACCTTTAAAGAGGTACGCTTGGAGGTTGTGATCCTTAGCAGCGCCAGGGATTATTTCGTTGCCAAAATCAGTTTGATCGGCATTTTTTTCTAATAAATCGATTAAAACGTCTTTTTTAAAGACATAGATTCCCATAGAAGCTATGTAAGGACTTTCTTTGGCTTGCTCAGTAGTCAAACCTAATACAGTGGTGTCCACCTGCATCTGCTTGAGATCTTCGCCTTTGGGTTTTTCAGCAAAATCGATGATCCGACCCTGAGCGTCAATTTTCATCAGACCAAAGCTAGAAGCCCGCTTGTCGTTAATGGGGACGACGGACAAAGTAATGTCGGCTTTAGTATTGCGGTGGTGCTGAATGAACTTACTATAGTCCATGCGATAAAGGTGATCGCCAGACAAAATTATAGCTTCATCAACATCCCATGACTTAATCGAATCAATATATTGACGAACCGCATCGGCTGTTCCCTGAAACCA
>JBCCNG010000389.1:0-4793 GCA_039025955.1 Cyanobacteria bacterium P01_C01_bin.72
CCAAAGATGGCTAGATACGATTGCCATAGCAGCGGCTCTCCGGCCTGCACCCACTATGCCCCCGTTGAGCCGATTTTCCGCGAGTATATTAGCCTCTTGCTGCAAGAAGAACCCTCCACCGCTCAGTTAACTCAAGCACGAGATGTGCTGGAATCCTTGCAGATTGCGGCATTAGATAACTTCTTCCGCGATCCCTGCTCGGAAGTTGCCGAAGAACCTGTGGTGATCGATGATGTCGATGGCGAAGCAGCGGTAATTTATCCTATCCTGTTGCAGGATCGTTTAGAGGTAATTCTGACTCTTCCTGGACAACCTCTGCGTCACTATACCACCCTCAATCTGACTCAAGAAAAAGTAGACAATACGATTCGCCTACTACGCCGCCGTGCCTTAACTAATCCAGGCTTTGCGGAGGAAATTCGAGGGGCGAGGGGTAATCCTCAAGCTGCAAGTACCATTGAGCAGCTCAAAATATCCCAAGAAGAATCATTACAGCAAGATATCTTGCCCTTAGCTTCCGAGATTTATAGCTGGTTGGTTGAGCCTGCCGAAGCAGAGCTAAAAAAGAATCAGGTGAAAACTTTGGTGTTCGTGCTTGATGGTTCTTTACGCAACATTCCCATGGCGCTGCTCTATGACCAAAAAGAGCAAAAATATTTAATCCAGAAAGACTATAATATTGCCTTGAGTTCGGGCTTGCAGCTCACTTCTCCAACTCCTCTCAAAAGAGAGCCAATCAAAGTTTTAGCTGCAGGTGTTACTAGTGATTTTCCTGCCTATCGTTTTCCTGCCATACCTAAAGTAGAAGACGAACTAAACTCGATCAAACAAATTTTTGACCAGTCGGAAATTTTGCTCAACCAGGAGTTTACCGAAGCGAGCCTCGAACAAAAACTCCAGGAATCAGATTTCCCCGTAGTTCACCTGGCAACTCATGGTCAATTTGGCTCAACTGCCGACCAAACCTTTATCCTCAGTGGTGCAGATCAGGGTAATCCTCTGATCAACGTCAATCAGTTTGATAACCTACTGCGGACAGGTAGTCTCAGACGCTCGAAACCAATTGAGTTGTTGGTTCTTAGTGCCTGTAACACTGCTCAGGGAGACAACGAGGCAATTCTCGGTTTAGCAGGGGTAGCAGTTAGAGCAGGGGCGCGGAGTACTATTGCTACTCTTTGGAGTGCGGATGATGAAGCTACGGCTAATTTGATGGGTAAGTTTTATACTAATTTGTCCCAGAATCAGGAAATTAGTAAAGCTAGAGCCTTACGGGAAGCACAGCTAGAATTATTGGCAGAGTCAGATTCTCAATACCGGCATCCTTTCTACTGGGCTCCTTTTGTTTTGGTGGGAAATTGGCTCTAAAATAACTCTTTGAGGCTAGCTATAATAAAGCAGCCTCCTGCCTTTGTGCCTCTTGCCTATTCATCAATGAACTCATCTCTAAAACCAAAATTCGTTTTCCGTCGCTTTATCGGCATCATTGCTAGCTTAAAACTGGCGATCGCTTTATTACTGGCGATCGCAGTAGTCAGTATTTCAGGAACAGTGATTGAACAGGCAGAAACTCTCAGTTTCTATCAGCAGAATTACCCTGAGTCTCCTGCACTGTATGGCTTCCTGACCTGGAAGGTAATTGTCGCCTGGGGGCTAAATCACGTTTATAGTACCTGGTGGTATTTGGCTTTATTAATTCTCTTTGGTGCTAGCCTGACCGCCTGTACTTTTACTCGACAGCTACCGGCTCTTAAAGCGGCTCGTAAGTGGAAATACTACACCAAGCCTAAGCAGTACAATAAATTAGCTCTAAGCGCTGAATTAGAACAGGGGGAGATCTCTTCTTTAGTTTCTCTGCTAAAAGAGCAAAACTATCAGGTATGGCAGCAGGATAACGCGCTCTATGCCCGTAAAGGGATTGTGGGTCGCATTGGTCCGATTATTGTTCATATTGGAATGCTAATTGTTTTGGCAGGAGGCATGTGGGGCATTTTTACGGGTTTCTTTGCTCAAGAATCGATCGCCAGCGGGGAAACTTTTGCGATCCAAAATATTATTGAATTAGGGCCTTTAGGAAAAAATCAACTCCCTACAGATTGGTCAGTTAAAGTTAACCGTTTTTGGATCGACTATACAGACAATGGTGACATCGATCAGTTTTATTCAGATCTTTCAGTCATCGGTGATGACGGCGAGGAAATTAAGCGCGAAACAATTCACGTTAATAAACCTCTGCGTTATGACGGTGTTACTTTCTATCAAACGAACTGGAGTATCGCCGCGGCAAAAATTCAGTTGAACAATAGCCCAATTTTTCGGCTACCTGTAGCTAAGTTGGATACTTTGGGTGCGGGTAATATTTGGGGTACTTGGATTCCCACTAAACCCGATATGAGTACGGGGGTTTCCATGCTAATTAAAGATTTGCAGGGAACAGCATTGATTTATGATCAGCAGGGAGATTTAACTAGCGCTATTCGCATTGGTCAAAGTGTTGATATCGACGGGATTAATCTTAAGCTCCTGGATATCATTGGCAGCACTGGCTTACAGATTAAGGCCGATCCTGGTGTACCCATTGTTTATACAGGCTTTGGTTTACTGATGTTAGGGGTGGTGATGAGCTACTTTTCCCACTCCCAAGTTTGGGCGCTGGAAGATGATAATAACTTTTATTTTGGTGCAAAAACCAATCGGGCGCAGGTTAGTTTTGAGCGAGAAATGCTCCAGGTAATTGATGATTTGGGCGATAGCTCTCAATCTTTAACTTTAACTCAGACTAGCGAATCATTAGTTTAAACAACATCTGTAGAGAAATGAACCCACGCTTCTGGGCATCATCAAAGATAGGCGAAAAGCGATATAAATTTTAAACTGTAGTTGATACTGCACCAATCTTTGCTAACTTCAGTCTTAGGGAACTACATAATCTATTGGCACAGTGAAATACTTTTTTCTGAGTGACGGCTGGACTTATGATCGGGTTTGGGAATTCGGTGGACTATGGGATCAACTTACCTGGGGACGCAAACCAGAAATTAAACGTCTTAACTGTGGTGTCTTGCAGCATCAAGAAATTCTCTGGCTTTATGCTGTAGAAGACGCAGTGTTAATGATCGAGGTTAAACCAGGCAAAGAACTTGAAGGGGTATCTAATATTGGTCAGGTAGTACTCAAAAGATTGATCACTGCTGAACAGGCAATTCAAGTTTTGAACCAAGCGGAATCTGTTTTCAATTCTCCCTCGCAGATTTAGATCAAAGCCTGATTTCCCCAAGCAAATTTTTCTGCCCCGAGTGTTGTCACAAAACTTAACTTTTATCAGTAACACTAGATAAATCTTGCAATAGGTTCTGACAATAGTTACACTTCTTTAAACAATAGTAATTTTAGTAAGTTCTTGAACAGGCCTATTTTTTGCCAAGTGTGATGAGGTTACTTTGAAGACATGGTAAGGCTTGCGCCATCAATACAAATTACAAAATAACAGTCAGCTTTGGCATTACTATTTTATTAGTAATGTGGACCAACATCTATTTTGGTCTTACTAAACAAATTATTTAATCAATAGGAGGAGCGTAGTCTATGGGACTACCGTGGTATCGAGTTCATACAGTCGTCCTGAATGATCCAGGTCGGCTAATTTCAGTTCATTTGATGCATACTGCTCTCGTAGCGGGTTGGGCTGGTTCAATGGCTTTATTCGAGCTAGCAACTTTCGACCCCAGCGATGCGATCTTGAATCCCATGTGGCGACAAGGCATGTACGTGCTTCCTTTCATGGCACGTTTGGGTGTTGACACCTCATGGGGTGGTTGGAGTGTAACAGGTGAAACTGGTGCAAGTGCTGGTTTTTGGTCTTTTGAAGGTGTGGCGATCGCCCACATCGTCCTTTCTGGTCTACTGTTTTTAGCAGCAGTATGGCACTGGGTATATTGGGATCTAGAGCTATTTGTCGATCCTCGTACTGGTCAGCCAGCCTTGGATTTGCCCAAAATGTTTGGGATTCATTTATTCCTATCTGGTCTACTTTGCTTTGGTTTTGGCGCATTTCACCTCACAGGTCTCTGGGGGCCAGGAATGTGGGTATCTGATGCCTTCGGGGTGACAGGCCATGTCCAAGGAGTTGCGCCAGAATGGGGCCCATCAGGATTTAATCCCTTTAATCCTGGCGGCGTTGTAGCTCACCATATTGCCGCGGGTGTAGTGGGTATCATTGCTGGTTTATTCCATCTTAGTGTTCGTCCTCCTGAAAGGCTCTATAAAGCCCTCAGAATGGGTAACATTGAGACTGTACTTTCTAGCAGTATTGCCGCAGTTTTCTTCGCTGCTTTCGTGGTAACTGGCACTATGTGGTATGGAAATGCCACAACTCCAATTGAGCTATTTGGACCTACTCGTTATCAGTGGGATCAGTCTTACTTTAATCAAGAGATTCAGCGTCGAGTTGAGACAGCAATGGACGATGGCTTAAGTCGTTCTGAAGCATGGTCAACAATCCCTGAAAAACTAGCTTTTTATGATTACGTCGGTAATAGCCCCGCTAAAGGTGGTTTGTTCCGTACTGGCTCTATGGATAGTGGAGACGGTATTGCTCAAGAGTGGCTAGGACACCCCGTATTTACGGATGCTGAGGGTCGCGAACTAACCGTTCGTCGCATGCCTAACTTCTTTGAGACTTTCCCCGTCATCTTGACTGATGCAGATGGTGTAGTTAGAGCCGATATTCCCTTCCGACGTGCAGAGTCCAAACTTAGCGTCGAGCAAGGTGGCGTTACCGTCGCGTTTTATGGTGG
>JBCCNG010000390.1:0-4790 GCA_039025955.1 Cyanobacteria bacterium P01_C01_bin.72
ATAGCATGAATTCTACCTTGAGAATATTCAGCAATATATTTCTCGACAAAACAGGGATCATGTAGGGATTTATGCCCCAATACCCCAAGATTCGACTCCTGCACCGATTCGACCACAACTACGCCGCTAAAGTCAGGCTCAAAGCGATAAACCAAAACCCGATCTGTCTGCAAAAACTTTCTTACTTCAGCAACCGTCTGCTGAAGAATTACTTCTAACTCAAGAGACTGGCGAATGCGCAGGGCGATCGCTGCTACTAGGCTTCCTGTATCCACTATTGAAGAGGAAAGTCTTGAATTGAAATCTACTCCTTGCTGCTGCTGTTGACCTAAGCTTTCTTCTTCTGAATTAAAGTCAGGCAAAAAACTTTTCCTATTTAAAGTTCTTTTTCTATTTTATTTCAAATCTTAATGTTTTCAAAATGTTTTTAGGGCAAATTTTTTGCTTTTTTTAACACACTGCTTATTTTCTGCTGTTTGAATCTTAATTCATCATTAATCTGAGTATTTATGCCTACAAAAACTGTTAGTTTTATTAAGTTAAGTAAAGTATCTTTACGTCATTGGTGACGCAGAAATATTAAGCAAACATATGGATAAAGCAGAGCTAGTAAAGCAATATCAAGCTGGCATAAAGGATTTTTCAGGTATTGAGCTGGTGGGAGCAGCCCTAGATAATACTGATTTAGCTCAAGTAGTTTTTAGCCAGGCAATTTTGACTGAGGCAAATTTTACTAGAGCCAACTTGATTAATGCCGATTTTTATTTGGCTCAATTAGATCTCAGCAATTTAAGCGAAGCAATCTTAACCAAAGCTAACTTAAAATCTACAACTTTAAGATCGGCTTTACTGTATAAAGTTTCTGGTGGCAAAGCTCAATTTCAGATGGCAAATTTACAAGAGGCAATTCTCAAGCGCGCATTTTTGCGAGAGGCGGATTTGACAGCAACCAATTTAGTAGCAGCAGATTTGAGCCAGGCAAACCTGATTGATGCGGATCTAACAGGGGCTAATTTAACAGGGGCAAATTTAGAGAAGGCTTTTCTTCAGGGCGCAAACTTGGCCGATGCGGACTTAACTAAAGTAAATTTGGAGCAAGCAGTATTAACTGGGGCGATAATGCCTGATGGCAAGATATTTGATCGCTGATTGTTTGTTAATTAGTTTTTCCTAAAGGATTCCTAAACAAAGGCGACGGTTCAACCCATGTATTAGCTCCTTCGTCGCGTCACTGCTACGCATATAGTTTTTAGTTCTTAGTCATTAGTTTTCAGCGACTGATTAGAATTTGGTATAGTCGGTTGCTGTCGGCGACGGTGACGGTAAAGTCGAGGTTTTCGTATTGCAGCTTTTCTACCTGCTGAGGAATTTTTTGCCATTTCTCCAGCAAAAAACCACCTAGGGTATTGTATTCGTCAGCTAGGGGTAGAGCTAGTTCTAGCTGTTCGTTTACTTCCTCAAGGTTCATTTGGGCGGAAACAAGAAAAGTATTCTCGTCTATTTGTTTTACAGCTTCGATGCCAGTTTCGACATCGACTCCCGCATCGCCAACAATCTCAGTAATTAAGTCATGGAGAGTAATTAAACCCGAAGTACCGCCAAATTCGTCAATTACGACAACCATTTTTTGTTGTGATCGCTGCATCGAAGGTAAAAGTTCGTTGAGAGAAGTGGATTCAGGAATAAACCCAATGGGTTCAAGCCATTGCCCTAGGGTAGAATCTGGGTCTATTTCTCCGCGAGATAGGGGTTGTGAAAGTTTTTTATAGTGAATAATGCCCTTGATGTCATCTAAGGATTCATCGATCACAGGATAGCCAGAATAGCCATATTCAGCAATAGTTTGCAGCAGTTCGCAAAAGGTAGTGGTAAGAGTCAAAAACTTGATATCGGTGCGAGGAATCATAACTTCCTCTGCTGTATCGTCGCGAAATTCAAAGACGTTTTTTAATAGCTGTCTTTCTTCTGCTTCTAAACCAATTGACTCTCTTTCCGTGGCAATTATTAGCTGTAATTCTTCTGAAGTGACTTTTTCATACCAACCTTCACCACTATATTCAACCCCTACTAGTTTTAAAAGCCAACGAGTAGACACATTTAAAATAGCCACAAAGGGGCTAAAAATGCGGGCAATAGCGACACTAGGAGGACCAAAAAATCGCGCTAGCTTTTCAGGATACATCAAAGCAACAGACTTAGGGCAAAGCTCTCCTAAGACGATTTGCAGATATGCCAAAATGATAAATGCTAGAGGTAGAGCCAGAGAGTGGGCAATAGGCTGAGATATATAAGCTGGTAGATCAATCTTGGCAATTAGAGCAATGATTAGTACGGCGAGGGTTTTTTCTCCGACCCATCCCAAAGCTAAACTAGAAAGAGTAATTCCCAATTGAGTGGTTGACAGCAGACGGTCAATGCTGCGCTGTAGAGACTGTACCGTTTGTGCCTGAATATCTCCGTCCCGAACTAGCTGGCTGATGCGAGAACGACGAACCGAAACAATCGAAAACTCTGCGGTAACAAAAAAAGCATTAATCGCAATTAGAAGCAAAACACCAATCAAGGTGAACCATAAATTCTGTTCAGCCATCAATCAACTAACAAAAAATAAAGAGTACTGGTTTGCATTCTGAAAATAGCTTGTTGAGTCATGATCTATTTTTTGTTGACCACATCGTGTACTTCGCGTAAAATTTTTCCTTCTTCAATAATTATCAAGCCTTTATGTTTCCCCCCCAGAGGCTTTTGATTAACACTCTTGCTATTAGAATTAATATCTGGTTGAGTTACTACCTTGAGAGCCTCACTACCCATAAAGTAACCGATGTAGGAGCTAGCGATACTCGCCAACAGCATCATGAGAAATAAAAATATGGTGAGCCACAAATTAACTCTGATTTTCATGCGATCGCGATTTTTTTAGTAGATATTGTCCAAGATAACCGACTTATCTAATATAATGTTCTATCAGAGAAAAAGAGAAAAATAAATATCCAGGGTTGGCCGAGCGGTTTAGGCAACAAACTCATAATTTGTGCTAGGCAGGTTCAACTCCTGCACCCTGGACTAAATTGACGAAAATAGATTAGAGAAAGCAAAGCGGAGAAGCAAGTGAGGAAAACAACCTCGGAGTAAGTGCTACTTTCTTCTACCGCCATTTTTCTCCTTACTGGGTTAAAAATACTGGTCGTTTTTTGGCATTAGATGCCTTCTACTCCTAATTTGATTAAATTAATTTAAAATGCGCTGTAGCTAGGATTTTCCAGTAGAGAGGTATCATAAGGGTTAGCCAAGTCTCTAGTGACAATACGTTCTCCTAATGAGCTTTGTCTTTCTAAACCAGCCTCGTAAAGCTCGTCGATCGCTTTACCATCTGAGGAAATATGCTGTTCAGGAAAGCCAGTGAAGCCAACAATAGTGTTGATTTGACCAATGATATTACTCTGTTTAAAAGCATCCTTACCTTTGGTAAAATATGCGTCTCTAAAGGCATCGTTTAAGGACTGTTCCATTTCTGCTTTGGCTTCGACGGCAAATAGGCTAGCAATAGTTGCTACTACTAGAACCTTACTTAATTTAGTAAACTTAATAGACATTACTTTACTTAATATTTGTGAATAGACTAATTGGTTATTAGTTCGCCTCATCGTGATCGACAAAGGTTACAATAACTCCTGCTCAATCCTAGCTGATGAAAGCGGGAAAGAACAGTCCACAAATATCTTTTTGACTCAACTTATGAACCCAGGACAAACTTCTAATTTTTCTTCTTCTCTCGCTACAGCAGATCAAAATACTCTGCGCCAAGTCCTTTTAGATTTGATTGTTAAAGATGCCTATGTTGAAGGAGATTTTACTCTCTCTTCAGGAGTTAAAAGTTCTTACTATATCAATTGCAAACAAGTTACTCTTAATGCCGTAGGAGCACTGGTAATGGGGCGTTTATTGCTTCGGCGGCTACCCCCAGATATATCAGCAGTTGCAGGTTTAACTTTGGGCGCAGATCCCATGGTATCAGCGGTTAGCGTGGTTTCTGCCTATGCAGATCGTCCTATTCCTGCTTTGATTATCCGTAAAAAAGCCAAAGGACACGGTACAAAAGCTTATATCGAAGGACCATCCTTATCAGCAGGAGCAAAGGTAATTGTTTTGGAAGATGTGGTGACTACTGGCGGTTCGGCTTTAACAGCAGTTGAAAGACTAGAAGATGCAGGATATGAAGTGATGGGAATTTTGGCTCTAGTAGACCGAGAGCAGGGGGGAAATGAACTGTATCAATCGAAAGGAATTGAATTTCAAGCTTTATTTTCGATTCGAGAAATTCAACAACAACATGCTAAATTGAAATAGGTATTTATGCTTATTGCAAACGAGTGTTTTTGATCTAAAAAACATTTTACTAGATATAAAAGATGCTTAATCAAGCTGTGTCTTAAATAGTGATTGTTTTAGTCTTAGCGCTTCGTAAAAAGACTTTACCTTTCGTTATGTGTGTCGGGAAGCTTATTAGTTAAGCTGTGAGAGTAATAGTTTTTTTCTATACTTATGCAGGTAGTTTCTCCTCGTAACTCCAAATTAGCGAACTGGTCAACAGTGATCATGTTTGCTTTGGGATTTTGGCTCAGTGCCAGTCTAATTTTTGACTTATTATTTGTACCTGGCATGTTAACAACGGGCATGATGAATGAGCCTGGGTTTGCTAGTGCTGGCTATGTTATTTTTGGGACTTTCAATCATTTAGAGTTGTTGTGTGCTGCCACAGTCTTAGCAGGATGTTTGGTTTACCGTTA
>JBCCNG010000391.1:0-4779 GCA_039025955.1 Cyanobacteria bacterium P01_C01_bin.72
TAAATTAGAGCGATCACAATAAAACATGATTGATTTTAACTGCTTAAAATAATACAAATAAACAAAGCAATAGATCAATACAGATAGATAATGCTGACTATGAATTAAAAAGCTTTAAAAGCTATTATCGCTTGCAATATATTTCAAACACTAAATAGGTTTATTTCACTATTTAAACTTGAACCTTGTTTGTTTATTTAAAGCTGATAGCTGATAGCTAAAAACCAACAAGCTTGAACTAAAATAATACACACTAGAGGTAGTAAAATAATCAACCGAAATTATAGCCGATTAATTGTGATTAGTCGCTTGATTTCATCTGACTTAAATCCTAGTGCCATTGGACGGCGAATCTGGGGTAAGATGACAACATCATATAGTTCTTTTACTACTCCTTCGAGCTTTAGCCAGTGAACTATTTCTCCCTGCAACAAATCAATAATCAGCAAGCCACAAAAAGATTCTGTATCTAACTGTCGTAGTTTTTTATCTAACAGTAAACCTGAAAAAGTCTTGTTTCTGAGCTGCGAAATCCCCACCACCGCATAGTTATCCACAAAGGCACAGCCACGTAAGTAGCCAGGACAAAAAACGATCGCTTTAAATGATCCTGTTTCTAGCTCAATATAGCCAAATTCACCCGTGCCAGAATTTAAGACCCACAGGCGATCGCTATACCAGCGAGGAGAATGAGGCATGGATAATCCTTGGGCAATAATTTGCTCCTCGACCAGATCAATCACACAGCCGCCATCCTGACGGCGATCGCGCCAGCCATTAGCTTGATCTGTTTGTCCGATTGTAGTTACAAAGCGAACTTGACCATTTTTGAGGGCAATGCCATTTAAATGACAGCGATCTTCTGCTACTAGCTGAGAAATGAACTGTGGCTGCCACAGTGGGGTAAAACTATGAGTATGACTAACGGTACTGATGCAGTTGAAGAGGGTGTTAGCAAATATAAGTTTGCCCGAGGCATCTATAACCAAATCGTGGATATCTAAGTCTCCCGTGACATAGCTGATTTGGGGAATCAGTACAGAGTCGTAATCGTTATAGTTTTCTCCTGGTGCTAGAGCGTTGGTAAAGCCCCAAATTTGGTAGAGAGAACTGAGATAGAGGCTAGAATTGTCATACCAAAGACCCATTGCCCGATCAAAAGTACGTTCAAAAATTGATAGCTTCCCATTGGGCTGTAGACCAACAAAAAATATTTTTCCTGCTTGATAGGTAGTAAAAGCCAAACTAAGACGGCGATCGCTCAACCACTGAGTAAAATTGAGGTCGGCAGTAACGACTAAACCACTGTTTTTGCTTGAGATTACCGACATGATTAAGGCGCTTGACGAACATCACACAACCATAACTTGTAACGAATGTTGATTAATCCATTGACGATGATTCCTCTGTCTCTGCTGCTGTTGTCTCTGCACCAGAATGAGCATCTAAAGACTCCGCTGAATCTTGCTGACTACTGTTATCTGCTTCTTGTCCTTGCTCTTGCAAATTTAGGCTCAGTTCAAATAAAATCCCTGCTAAATCGGCACGAGAAATTTTATTAGTAGTAAGCTCTGCTAGGCTATTGTCTAGTTTGGTTAATAGCTCTTGCTTGAATAGAGATAAGTCCCGATCTAAATCTAGCTTCGATTGAGCAATTTCTATTTTTAAGCTGCCAGTTTTTTGATTGAAATTCTGGTGTAACAGGTCAATATTTTCGTGACTATATTGAGACAAAGCTTCAATTTTTTGCTGTACAGTATTTTGCTCTGTCTGTATTTTGAGGCTATGATACCTGTTGCTATTTTCTAAATCCTGAGCCACTAATTCAATTCTGTCCAACAGTTTCTCCTCTAGTTGGGTCATGCGCTTGGCTATTGCCTGCTGAGATTCCTGTAAATTTGCTTCCAGGCTTTCGATCTTTAAGCGATACTCTTCTAGCTGATAATTATAAGCTTCGATTTGCTCTCCCAGTAAAAGCTCTCTTAGTAGAGAAATATTACCTAATTTACTGCGTATTTCAGCCTTCGTAGTTTCATTCATGTCTGGAGTCTCGTGATATGCAGTGGGGCTAAATTTTATCTCGTGATTGAGTCCACAATCTTAGTTTAGAGGAAGATTAACTGTAATGCTTGTTCCTTGACCAACCTGACTCTCAACTGAAATTGAACCCTGGTAGAGATCGACTGATTTTTTAACAATAGATAGACCCAAGCCTGTACCAGGAAAAGAGCTAGCGTTACCTGCCCGATAAAATGATTCAAACAGGTGCTTTTGCGACTCCAAAGGAATACCAATTCCGCGATCGCAAACTTTAATCTCGATTGACTGTTCACTGGGCTGGCTAATAATTAAATCAACTACTGTTCCTGAATCAGAATATTTGAGAGCGTTAGAAAGTAAATTATTTAAAATATGCCAGATGGTAATACGGTCTAAAGTTATCTGTGTTTGGGCTAGCTGATAATCAAAATTTACTGTCTGGTCGGCATAGATTGAAGCCAATTTTTGAATTATTTTGGCACAAAAATCTTTCAGTTCTATCTGTTCTAAATTGAGAGTTTGCTTATCCGATTCCGCCTTACTTAAAACTAAAATATTTTCTAACAGTGAATTCATGGTTACGGCAGCATCCTGAATTGACTGCAAATAAAACTCACTATTTTCATCCTCTAGCGAGGCGGTATTCTCCCGCAGATTTTGGACACACAGGAGAATGCTGCTGAGAGGATTGCGAAACTCATGGGAAGCCATGGAAATAAAGCCTGACTTTAGTTCTCTTAGCTCTTTTTCTCGTGCCAAAGACTTGAGAATTTCTAGTTCAGCCTGTTTTCTGGCGGTAATATCTCGACCGATATAAACACAGTTGAAAAAGTCTTGTACTTCGGTTGGGGCAATAAAACAGTCGAATTCAATCTCTACTGTTTGGGACTGTTGATTGGTAAATTTGACCTCAATTTTATTGACCGCTTCTTGAGAATTTAAGAGGGAATTATAAATACTTTGATGATTGTAGCTAGGATCTTGAATCAAATCACCTATTGGTTGGTTAAGCAGATCAGCTTTTTTACGCTTAAATAATTCTGTCGTTGATTTATTGACCCGTTCAATTATCCCTAAAGGAGAAGTGATTAACAGCACATCCTGCATCGAAGCAATGATCTTATTAGTGCAGTATTCAAATCTTTGTAGCCGATTGAGAGCAACCTCAACTTCATTAAGTCGCTGCACAGATGATTGCTGTACCAGAGTAGATTCCGTAACATCGGTCAAAAACAGCACGATATGTTGCTCAATCTCTTTGATCAATAAATCGAAATACAGTGGTTTTTCCTGCTGCTGCTGACGCAGAATAGATTCGAGGACGAATATATCCTGTTGCTGGGCGAGTATCTCTTGACAGGTTGTTTCCAAGCCAACCATTTCGGGCAGGCAAATTGACACTTCTTGCCCCAACCTGATGCCCTGAATCGTATATTTCGCGGCATGAGGCGAAAATTTGACAATCACCAGGTTGCGATCGCAAACAATATATTCTTGATTATCGGCAACGGGTATCAGATCCACGATTTACGTTAGGCTAGTTTGATTTGGCGGAAAACTGGATAGATACTTCAAACAACTGGCAAACTGAAATCTCAATAAAAAGATCGCCACTGTGATGTTATCAGGTGACGATCTCGGTTTGAAATAAAATAAAGTTTAATCTTGCTCTCACCCTAACAATATATAAGCATCAGGAACACCTATTACCATCAAAGATATACGAATAGTTCAACGATAGCTGAGTGAGGGCAACAATCCGTTTAACGGTAACGTTTTTTGCGGCGAGCGATCGCCTTACGCTTGCGTTTCTCGATTGGTGTCTCGTAGTGACGACGACGTTTGATATCGGCAAAGATACCTGCTTTTGATACTTGACGCTTAAAACGACGTAGTGCAGATTCTATGTTTTCGTTTTGTCCAACAACCACTTGGGTCATTAAAAATCATCCTCCTTATTTGATTATGACGGTAATAATTTGGTTTATTGTTGCTTGGCTTCTAGCTGCCAAGCCTCCTATTATAGCCCTACAGCCAGCAAATTATCTGGCAGCGTTTAATACGAGACTCTACTTTTAATATCTATTATTTCTAGTATCCTCGGTATCATTCAGTATAGACTAATTATCTCAACTGAATTCAATTAATCTTTGCCCGACAGTCTCTTAACCAGAGTTGTACACCTCGACCAATAATACCGTTGGTGGTTTCTCTTGGCGGTGTCGGGGGTTTTTGACGGGAATTACCAAAACGGGAAAATAACATGACCGTGCGCCAGCCCCGATCTGTTTGGGATAAGAAGAGCCAGTGATAAGTTTGAATATCAACTATTTTGCTATTGATATATTGTCTTTCCAATACGGTAAAAAAGATCTGTTCGGGGTCTTGCTCGGCAATCTGACCATACTGTAGACGAGGTAAACCCAGAGGTTCAAATTCTGCTTGGCTAGCAGTGAGAATATAATTTTCAATTCCTGCTGCCTGATTGAGATCTTGGGTTCTTTGAATAACTCGATTACTATAGCTTGGTAAGTCCTCAAGGAGGGAAGCGGTTAACGTTTGGATGTCCTGGGGACAGCTTTCTGCGTTTGTTGCTGTATTGCTCCCAAATTGGTCACTAATTAGAAGTGGCATTGCCTTAAGGCGAGCAACCGCCCCGAGCCAGCCTGATAGAGCGACAAAAACGAAGAGGGGCATCCGCCAGGAAACAAAATTAATCTTCACGAAAACAGACACTCA
>JBCCNG010000392.1:0-4778 GCA_039025955.1 Cyanobacteria bacterium P01_C01_bin.72
AAGTTGTCAAATTTGGCTCAAGCTGCTGCCTTTAATATGGATGAGGAAGACGGAGAATTGGAAGTCGATGAAGATGAGATTTTAGTTAACGAACTACAGGCAATAGAATGGTTTGATCTTGAAGGGCAGATTGTGGGAGAACAAGGAGAACTTGAATTAGATATGGCTCTCGATCTGAAACAGTTGGAGAAAATTCAAGAGTATCCCGATTCGATCCGTAGTTTAATCGAGCCTGTCTATAGCCAAGAAACAGAAGAACTAATTGGCTATGTTAGAGTCAGCGAATCTTTAGTAGAACTCAACAAAACCCTACAGCGTTTAGATTACGGTTTGGGTAGTGGTATTGCGATCGCTCTTATTGCTAGTGGACTCAGTAGTATTTGGCTGACTCGTCAAGCTATGCAGCCCATTGAAGCTAGTTTTGCCCGATTAAAACAGTTTACTGCCGATGCTTCCCACGAACTCCGAAGTCCTTTAATGGCTATTAAAACCAATGCAGATGTGGCACTCAAATATCCCGAAGGGATACGAGATCTCGATCTAGAAAAGTTTCAGGCAATATCTTCTGCATCCAATCAAATGACTAAATTAACCGAAAATCTATTGCTATTAGCGCGTGCGGATCAGGGAATCGAATTTCAATTAGAATCTGTAAATTTGAATGTGTTATTGACGGATTTGATGCAACTATATGAACCACAGGCAGAAGCCAAACAATTAATCTGGGAATTAGAATTAGAACCAGAATTATCTTTGTCAGGCGATCGCCTTTTGTTAACTCAGCTATTTACTAACCTGATCCAAAACTCACTGCAATACACTTCTACTGGAGATTCAATCACTGTTAAAGGTCGGAAAATTAACTCGCAGATTCAAATCGAGATTATCGATACAGGAATTGGTATTGCTCCAGAATATCTGAATAAAATATTCGAGCGGTTTTGGCGTGCGGATAAATCTCGTTCTTATCAATCAAGGCGTTTAGGGTTGGGTCTAGCAATTGTCAAAGAAATACTGCAACTCCATCATGGAAAAATATTTGTAGACAGCCAGCTTGGAAAAGGTAGTAATTTTATTCTTATTTTTCACAGATAAATTTTGGGATTACAAAACAGCGATTCTTTGATAGAGATTCTAACAACCGTCCACTAACTTAAGTATTGCTCAATCAGCAACGCCAAAAATATGAGCCAGATATGAGCTAGAAAAAAACGAGACAAAGTGAATTCATCTCGCTAATAAATGCTATGTTGATACCATATTCAATTATCTGAACTTACTTAAGGCTAAAAGCCAAAAGCCAAAATTAAATAATTAAATTACTTGTTCAACTTCAACAATTTCAGGAATCTTTTCACGCAGACGGCGCTCAATCCCCATTTTTAAAGTCATAGCCGAGCTGGGACAAGAGCCACAAGCACCCTGCAATCTAAGTTTGACAACTGGACCTTCAATGTCGGCTAGCTCGACGTTACCGCCGTCAGCCATAAGATAGGGACGTAGCTCGTCTAAGACGGTTTCTACGTTATCCGTAGTTAATGCTAATGTCATAATCGCTCAAATTCGTTTAACTGTATTACTATACTCAGATCCTAGCGTGGTCGAGGTAAACTTGGGAGAAATTATACAATCGTTGCTGGTTCTGATAACCTAGTCTCAGAAAAGATAAATTCCGTCGTTATCTTATCCGAATTGGGATCAATAGATTCGATTGTCTGATGCTTGGGTACATAATATTGTCCCAGTTTCTCATAGCTTTCAGCAAATTCTCGTCGAGCTTTTAAATCATTGGTTTTAGCGTCACGAAAGATAGCATTGTAGCCAGTAGAAATATAGCCTTCTCCAGTGTCCAAACTTTTATTAGTATTAATCACAAACGCCATCGGACCCATGACGCGGCTTACTTGGCAAATCTCCTTACCGCGAATCTTATAGTTAGACCCCATAGAGTCTCCTTTAACCAAAATCGCCACTGCACCAGTAGAATCTTCTTCTCCCAGGGTAAAAGTACTTTTACCATGAGCCTTCTCAAAGGTGTTGCGTTTGCGGTGAGTAATTACGTCACGCATGTGGTTGTAGATGCTTTCTGCTACCTTCTCGTCTTTGATGCCAGAAACTTCCACCGACAAATCACTGTTTACCTTAATTTCCCCCGTGTAAGTCTCATCTCCCTGTTTTAGTTCTAGTTTGGTTGTGTAGCCAGGAAAGTCGCTGTCCCAAGTGTAGCGATTTTCGTAGGCTGCGCGGAATCGATGCAGCGCGGTATTATCTGTCATATCTACTCTATACTTTGCAGTGCTTTAAATATTTTTTCTTCTACATCTAGTTTAGAAAAGTTTGCCCTACTTCAACAGAATCAGCTAAATAAATTCCCTATTTCTTTGTAGGTTTAGTATTCCTCAAAACATAGATGTCTTGCTTGGTAGGTTAACTTTAAACTAGCTTTCGCTTCTTATCTTAAAAAAATGCAGTTTAATAATAATACCTTTAATCTTCATAATCCTGAATCTTGGCTAATTATCATGATTTATGCCATATTCTGGGGCTATAGCTACTATTCCTTGATTATGCTTTTGATCCATACTCGTCAACAACATAATTTAATGGAAGGGTCAGAAAAATCCCTAGAAATTACTAGCTAACCTTTAGATATCACAAAAACTGTTACAAAAACTGTAACGCTACCCTATTTTTAAATTACAGCAGACATACTAGAGGCATTGAACTGTGATGGATCATGATCAATGCCACTCAATGATGCGCGTATAACTCAAATTATATTTCTCGGTTTATTTTTATTTTTAGGTGTCAGTACTAGAGACTGGACAATACAGCCTCAGTTAATCTTAGTAGTTATAGCTAGCTGTCTAACAACTCAATGGCTACTCTCTACTGTAGTTGAATTTGCAAAGAGCAAAAGTGAATATAGCCTAAGCAGTGGCAAATTAGAGCTTTTGCTCAACTATAAAGTACTAACTTCTCTACGTAGTGCTTTAATTACTTCCTTGGGTTTATGTCTGCTGCTGCGGAGTAACAGCTATCAAACTATGATCCTGGCTAGTTTCCTCGCAATATCGAGCAAATTTCTCTTGCGCCACCGCCAGAAACACTTCTTTAATCCTGCCAACTTTGGCATTATTGCCGCTATTACTCTCACTAATGATGCCTGGGTATCTCCTGGACAATGGGGTACAGATTGGTGGTATTTACTGCTGTTTCTGGGCTTAGGTGGAGTAGTACTCAAGCGGGTTGGACGCTGGGATACATCGATCGCTTTTCTTCTCGGTTACGGCATGTTAGAAGCCCTGCGTAATGCTTGGCTAGGCTGGAGTTGGGACGTATGGCAACACCAATTTATGAGTGGTAGTTTGCTGCTGTTTGCTCTCTTTATGCTGACCGATCCGCGCTCAATTCCTAACTCTAAACAGGGTAGATTAATCTGGAGTCTGGCGATCGCCTGTTCTACTTTTATCCTCCAGCACTACTTCTATCTTTCTACCGCAATATTCTGGTCGTTGTTCATCATTTCCCCTCTAACCGTCTTATTGGACATGATTTGGTCTGCACCAAGATTTAACTGGTTACGATCTCAATTGACAACTGACAATACTTCGGTGGCGATTTTAGCTGACCGATTTTAGAGATGATATACACTATGAGTAGACCATAGCGAGATCGGAGTAAAGACTAGATGGCTAATTTTGAAGATATTGCCAAAAAAGCCTTTTACATGGGAGTTGGTTTTGCTTCCTATGCCCAGGAGAAGGCAAACGACACAGTTAAAGACCTCAAAACGCAGGCGCAAAAGTTGGCGGATGAAATGGCTGAACGGGGAGAGATGAGTACCGAAGAAGCGCGTAAATTCGTCGATGATTTGGTAGAACAAGCCCAGCAGGGAACAGTATCAGGCAACAGCACAAAAGAGTCTAAAGAACCCCGTCGGATTGAAATTGTTGATGAAGTAGAATCTACGCCACCGCCAACCTCACAATCTTCTAATTCAGATAATGAAGATCTGCGTCAACAGGTACAGTCTCTTCAAGAAGAGTTACGTCGCCTCAAAAAAGAAATGTAAAATAACCATTAAGACTAGATTATATCTGTTAACAAGGTTAATTTATGAATGACTGGCAAGACGAGTGGTGGAAACAGATTGAAAAAACTGCAACCGAAATGGAGGCATTTTTTACTGAGGTAGGAGAGACGACAGAGTTATTAATAGATGAAGTCAGCGAAAATGTCGGCTCTTTTTTTGAACAGTTTCAAGCGGGCTTGGGCGAAGAAATAGAAGATTTTATTCATAATTTTGTCGATGTGATCGTTACCACCAGCGATGATCTGGAAGCCGCCCTATTTGATGAGTGGGACAACTTTGTAGATGATGATTTTACCTCTGTCAGCTACCATACACCATCTGTTCAAAGTCATCCTGCCTGTATTGACTGTGCTAACTATCATGGACATGCCTACAACGGCAATCTTTTAGTTTGCGCCATGCACCCTGAAGGTATAGAAGATAATACCTGTCCCGATTGGTCAAAAAAATAGATTCTTTAGTTAATCAGCATCTAAAAATTGACGATAAAAATATCTTAAAAATGCCTTAGCTGTTTTCTCTCGACAACTAGGGCATTTTTGGATTTATTGAGGTTTATTGGTTGTTGGAAACTAATTAAAACTAGTAATTAAAACTAGTCGAAATTTACCAGTCGTATCGAGAACGTTGTTTGATTGTGCCTCCAAAGGGCTGTACTCCTACTGCTGGATATTGATCCTCG
>JBCCNG010000393.1:0-4778 GCA_039025955.1 Cyanobacteria bacterium P01_C01_bin.72
GCCCCCCCCTGGCGGACCGCCCGCACCCCCCGCACACCCAGACCGAACGCCCAGCCACAAGTCCCCGCCCACAGCCCCAGGGAACAACCCGTCCCCATGGACGCACTAGCCAAAACAACATCATACTGACCTAGTACCTGCATCGAAACAGGAATTTCCCTAGAGCTAAGACATTTTACTTCTGTCTGGGCGATCGCTCAGGGAGTCCAGGGAGAGAATGCGGTACGCCAAACCCTCGCCAGGGTACGTCAAAATGTACCTCGCCATCTCTGGTGCGCCAACTATAGCTATAACAAAATCGGCAATGGTTCAACTTCAATTCCCGCGCTACTCAGTTCCAATCAGCGCTTTACTCAGCTTAATATTCGCCTCCTTCAGCAGTCGGATTTCTCCTATTTAGATGACATAGATACAGGTTTCCAAGCAGAATCCCTACTGTGCTGGGCAAAAATGGCAGTCAGATATAATGCGGGGGCAATAAACTATCGCCACTCCATACTCTCTGGGTTAAAAGCCGAGGGACATCAGATTATAGATGCAGCTCGATATCAAGCCCCTTCCCCTGTACCCAAAGCCGATAACTTTTTGGTGGAGGCAATTACAGAAATTAGCAGTCAAAACTATCTGGCAGAATGTGCGGCGATTGCCTGTGTCCCGAGTTTGACTGAAGCGCAATATCGAAATTTAAAAAAACAGTTAATCAAATCCCTCAGCGATCGCCGTCAGCTACGGAAATACGAACTACAGCAGCGTTATCATCTGCCCATTACTCCAGAGTTAGTCTCCTTGGATGATGAAGGATGGCATCAGAAAATTAGACTCCATTATTTTCTCACTGTTGGTCGTCCTTATTTAGCAGATCGCGATGCTAAAGCCGCTCGTAAACTAATCGAACAGGGTGAAGGTAGCCTTTTCTTGCCCGACTTTAATAGCTCTCAACTAGGGGCAATTGTCGGTTCACTAGAAATTTTGGGCATTCCTACCTTACTGCAACAAGAGAGAGAGTTGCGCAATACCGATGTCGATCTGCAATCCCTCGCTCAAATTGCCTTGAGTAATCGTCGTGAACTCAAAACCATTCTTAATATAGGCATTGCCAAAAATCACAGTCCCATAACTATTGTTAGCCGTCTTCTAAGTAAGATCGGCTGCAAAATCAAATGTTTGCGCTACGAAAGTCACAATAGCAAAAGGATTAGAGTCTATCAAATATTAAATCCCGAAGACGAGCGAGAACAGGTATTTAGCCACTGGCTCAAAATAGATCAACAGCGTCCAGGCAACTCTCTATTTTGGTCAGGCGATCGCCAAGCAAATTCTACTAGAACAATTCCCTCTCCAATTGTGGATGACAATTACCTCCAGTTGAGTTTAAATGTTTAATCTGATGCTTGATCTGTAGAGCCGAATTTACAAAATACAGTTTTTCTATCACCTGCTACCTACAACGGACTTTCGCTTCTTAAAACAATCGCTTTAGTGTAACTTGTTACCAATGGGTAGTGGGTAGAGTAGGTAGCGATCCAAATTGTATGGCTTCGATGCCAAATAATTATCACAAGCCCAGAAATTGTTGAGCTTTAGTAACCACGCTAGCAAGAGAGCCAGGTTGGAAGGGAGAAACTAAATTGGCAGAAGTAGTTAAGCTTTGGAAAGGTGCTTGACCGCCACGCTGACAAAGAGCAATGTATTCGGTCAACGCTTGATCAAAGTCGGCTTCCGCTTTAACCCAAAACTGCATAGCGCAGCAGAGAGCAAGGGTGTAATCAATATAGTAGAAAGGCGAACAATAAATGTGTTGTTTTTCTTGCCACAAACCCCCTTGGACGAGATAGTCCAGATCTCCATATTGTCGCCAGGGGAGGTAGCGCGCCTCCATCTGTTGCCACATTTGATTTCGCTCTTGGGGAGTTGCTTGGGGATGAGCGTAGACTAGGTGCTGAAAATGATCTACTGCACAGCCGTAAGGAAGAAATAAAATTGATTGAGCTAAATGAATTTCTCGAAAGCGATCAGCATCAGCGCCAAAAAAGCGCTCCATTTGCGACCAGGTAAGAAATTCTAAACTCATAGAGTGAATTTCACAGGATTCTAAAGTGGGCCAGAGATAATCAATTAAGGGGAGATTGCGGCTTTGCCATGCCTGAAAAGCATGACCCATCTCGTGGGTAAACACTTCTACATCATCTTTTGTCTGATTAAAGTTGGCAAAAATGTAGGGTACACCCTCGGTAGGAAAACCAGTACAAAAACCCCCTCCAGCTTTGCCAGGACGAGTCTGAAGATCGAGCAAGTTACCTGCAACCATCATCTCGAAAAAGCTGCCTAATTCTGGATGCATAGCATCAAACATTTGCTGTGCCTGTTGCAGCATCCAGTCATGATCTCCTTGAGGTTTGGGGTTTCCTTGCAGATCGAATACCGCCTCGTCCCAAAAATAAACTTGATCAAGATTTAGCTTTTGCGCTTTCTGATTGATAATTTTTTCTGCTAACGGTACAACTTTAGCAACAACCTCATCGCGATACTGGGCGACATCGGCTTCATTGTAGTCAATGCGCTGCATGCGCTTGTAGCCCAGGGCGGTGTAGTTCTGATAACCTAGCTTTTGCGCCATCTGATGCCGTAGTTTAACGAGACGATCATAAATCTCGTCTAGCTTTGCTTGGTTTTGACTAAAGAAATTCCAGCGGGCTGTTTCCGCGTCATGTCGAGTTTGGCGATCGCTAGATTGAGTATATTGACGAATTCCTGAAAGATTAACCGTTTCTCCTCTAAATTCAATGGCGGCACTAGCCAATAGCTGAACATATTTATTGATTAACTCTGATTCCTGAACCAGATCAGACTCGATCGCAGGCTCGAAGGTAGTTACATCTGCCGACCAAAGACTAAAAGCTTGCTGACCCAAAATAGCAGCAAATTCTGGGCGATCTTGACTGTCTAGTAATCGTTGCTTCATAGCTATCTCTAAAGCGGTTAGCTTCGGCTGGAGGCGATCGCTGTATGACTGAGCTTCTTGATATGCTTCGTTGGTCGTATCCTGGCTAAAGTTGAGGGAAGTCATGGCAGACCAGGTATCGAGACGGCGACGTAAATCCTCCCACTGCTGTAGAGCTTCTTGTTTATCTGTCTTGGTTTTTGCTTGGTCGAGGGCGGCGTTAATTGCCTCATATTCTGCCGTTACCTGCTCAATTGTCGGTCTTTCTGCTTTGATGTTGGCAAATTTAATTTGGGTCTGGCTCATGACAAGGAAGAGATAGCTATGTTTAAAATTTTAGCGAAATTACTTACAGTCAAGGAATATAGCTAGTATGTAGTAAAAAATGAACCCTACAGAACAAATTGACGATCGCTCTAAGTCCCAGTCGGTGCAGGACAGCTTTGAGGCGGGTATTGAATGGCTAACAAAATGCGATCGCGATTTGGCAAAGATTATTGAACATTATGGCTGCCCCGCTCCCTGGCGCAGAAAACCAGGATTTGCGACTCTAATGAGAATTATTTTAGAGCAGCAGGTGTCTTACGCTTCGGCAAAAGCGACTTTTAAACGTCTTAATGCAGCAGTAGATGATTTAACTCCTGAAAGTTTTTTAACCCTGGATGATGAGGAATTAAAGGGGATTGGTTTTAGTCGGCAAAAGACCAGATATGGCAGGATTCTGGCTCAAACAGTAAAAGATGGCAGCTTGGATCTCGCTGAGTTGGCAAAGTTAGACGACTCAGAAATAAGACGACAGCTAACGGCAATTAAAGGAATCGGCGACTGGACTGTTGATATTTACCTGATGATGGCGCTTCAGCGTCAGGATGTATTTCCCAGTAAAGATTTGGCTGTGGCGATCGCCGTTAAGGAAATTAAGGGTTTAGCAACTCGTCCCCAGGCAGCGGAATTGGAAACCATAGCTCAAGACTGGCAGCCCTATCGAGCGATCGCCACGAAGATTCTTTGGCAATATTATTTAAACCGTAAATCAGGTAAATTGTGAGTTAAGATCTTGCTCAAGATGATTATTTGGTAACTAAACATCTCAAAAAGACTATATTTTTTTAGCGATCGCAAACTTATAAGGCTTACCCTGACTCATATTTCAGCGTGTTGTCACCCCGTGAGCAAATTTACAAAAACGATAACGATAGCTCTAGACCCCAAGCTCAACAACAATTAAGGAATTAATTTATTAGTAAAAGCAACTGCACCACTGATAATTTTCGCCAGAGCTGAAGGTGCTTCTAATGGTAGGTTGTGTCCTCCAGAAACCACAACTTTGGTAGCATTTGGCATTGCCTCCTGTTGTTTGTTTAAGTCTTCAACACGATTAAAGTTGCTCTTGTCGCCGTATACGAGAGTGATCGGAACTTTAATTTTCTGCAGTAGTTTCAGGTAGCGCGATCGCCCGATGCCGTTGAGGCTAATTCCTGTTCTGGTGCGTAATAAGGGTTCCCAGCGCCATCTAACCCCACCCTCACATGGTTCTGTGATTCTTTCGGCTAGCAGCATTGCTAAAGAAGGAGAGATTGCTGGGGTTGCTTTACGTAATCGGGCTGCCGCAGTTTTCACGTCGGGGAAGACTGGGTGTTCGGGTGGCGCAGCCATGGAGTCTAGCTGATTGGTAAGGGCGACAGTCGGATCGTCATTTTCGCTGGCGGTGGGTAGGATTGTTTCGACTAAAACGATATTTTTGATCGTTTGGGGGCGAATTGTAGCAAAAATTGCTCCTAGTACTGACCCTAGGGAGTGACCCACCAGGATAAAAGCTTTTCCTGCCAAAATCTCC